>JALQWV010000027.1 GCA_023263465.1 Ilumatobacteraceae bacterium | reverse complement strand
TCGCGGGTTCTCATATCGCAATGACGGACCACTTGACATGCGCATGAACACCACGCAGGAGTTCAGCGCGCTTGATGTAGTGAATGGTTACGAAGTCCAGCAACTTGCCGACGTATTGCGCGACCACGCAGACGAGCGTTTTGCTTTCCGCATTGCCAAAGCAATAGTTGCTGCACGCCCGGTCATGACGACATCAGCGCTAGCAAAGATTGTCGCTAGCGCGATACCCGCTCCAGCTCGACGAACCGGTGGGCATCCCGCGAAACGTACGTTCCAGGCCATTCGCATTGAAGTGAATAAGGAACTTGAGATATTGCCGAAGGCGATTTCGGATGCGATTGCCGCAACTGAAGTCGGTGGTCGAATTGCTGTGTTGTCGTATCACTCTGGCGAAGACCGCATTGTGAAGCAGGCGTTCCGCGATGCGGAAACTCGTCCAGGAACAAACTCCATCGCATCACCATTTCAACACCACCTGTCATCGGGCAAGTTGGTGAAGAAAGTGCGTGTTGCAGAACATGCGTCTGCCGAAGAAATTGAACGAAACCCTCGCGCATCGTCTGCGCGGCTCAGGGTGATTGAAAAGGTCGGCTGCTGAGATGGCGTTAGCGATCAACACAGAACGGGTGCCGCAAAGGCAACCACGTGGTGGACAATCGATACCCCCTGAACGCCATCTCACAGTCATCCCTGGAACATCAAAACGAACCATTTTGTTCTTTAGCACCATGGTGCTGGGTTTGTTCGTAGTCGTGTCGTCGGTAATTGGCTTGCAGGCTTACATCGCTGGACAACAATTGAAATTGGATCGACTAACAAGTGAGATTTCACTGGCGCGTCAGTACCACGACGAGCTTCGCCAGCAACGCGTCGCTTTGTTGGCTCCTGAGTATCTGCGCGAACAGGCGAAAGCCTTAATGATGACGCCGGGTCTTGGCTCGAAGTTTGTTGAAGTCCCTCAAGATGTCGTGGCATCTGTTGTGATCTCGACTGGAAAGATGGATTCAGCGTTTGCAAATCCATCAAATCTCGCGTCGCTTAACCCGCTTGCGAACCTGGGCGTTGCACAGAACGAGGGGACACAGCCATGAGTATTGCTGCGGGATCACGCGGACGACGTCATGAACCTCAGCGCGCGAGTGACATTGCTCGTGCTGCAGCGCGTCAAACCGTTCGCACTCTGACTGAAGACCTTAAACCAGGAAAAATCTCGCACCGCCTGGCCTACGTTCGCATTTTTGTATCATTGCTGCTGTGCGCGATGTTGTTTCGCACGGGATACTTGCAAACATTTGGTTCTGGTCAATATCGCGACGCAAGTGTTGCTCAACGCACTCGGGTGAATGTTGTGAAGGCAGAGCGCGGATCCATCCTTGACCGCAATGGTCTCGAACTTGCGATTCCAATTTCGCTTCGTACGGTTTTTGCCGACCCGCGTGAAGTTATTGACCCAGTTGGAACAGCCCGTGCGATAGCTGCAACGCTGGCAATGTCTCCTGAAGCCGAGCTTGCACTTGCAGAAAAGTTGCAAAATAAGACGGCGAGCTTCACCTACGTTGCACGTCAGGTATCACAAGAGGTTGCTGATTCACTCATCGCATTGCAGCTTCCCGGTGTGTCGTCATATCGGGAATCGGGTCGCGAACTTACCAGCGAGGGTTTGCGTGCGTTGGTTGGGCGAACAGACCCTGATGGTATTGGAACCTCAGGCCTTGAAATGCAATTTGACATGTTGCTCGCAGGTGTTAATGGACGTCAGGTTCGAGAGGTCAGTGCGAAAGGCCAGTCCATTCCGGCAACCCAAGATGAAAGTGTTGCACCAATTCCAGGTAAAACTTTGGTCACCACGATTGATCGCAACATTCAGTTTCAGGTTGACGGCATTCTGGCGCAGCAGATTGCACGTCTTCAAGCACGAAGTGGCACTGCAATAGTGATGGACACCGCCACTGGCGAGATTTATGCAATGTCAACCTTGCGTTTGAACGAAGATGGTACCTACTCGGCTGATTCAGGAAACATCGCGGCAGTTGAAGCCAATGAGCCTGGTTCGGTTGCAAAGGTGTTCAGCATCGCGGCAGCAATCAATGAAGGCAAAGTTGATGCAACAACTACCTTTGCGGTTCCTCCGGTGTTTATCGCCAACAAAGGAACTCAGTGGGAGAGCCCACTGAGAGATGCATATCCCCATGGCCTTGAAGACATGTCGGTGCGAAAAATATTTGTCGATTCATCCAACGTCGGAACTCTCATGGTGGGACAGACGATTGGGCCAGACAAATTGCATGACTATCTGAAGTCGTTTGGATTTGGCGCAAAAACCGCAATTGGTTTTCCCGGTGAAACCAAAGGAATTCTGCAGTCTGCAAACAAGTGGCAGGGTGCCAAGAAATTCACCACTTCGTACGGCTACGGATATTCCACAACGGCACTGCAATTGATTGCAGGTGTAAACGTGGTGGCAAACAATGGCAATTATGTAGCGCCTCGTTTAGTGACGGCAACCGTATCCAAAGACGGAGTGAACGAATCAATTCCATCTACAGAACAGCATGCGGTGATTACTCCAGAGACAGCCGCTGTAATGCGTTCGCTCATGTCAGACGTCGTATGTTTCGGAACTGCAACCCTTGGAAAAGTTCCAGGCATGACAGTTGCCGGAAAGACGGGAACTGCTTATAAGCGTCAGGACAACGGAAAGTATGCAGCCGATGACGGATCGCGTTCATATTTTGCGAGTTTTGTTGGGTTCATTCCTGCGCAGCAGCCGCGATTCACGGTGTTGGTTTCGATTGACGAACCAAATGCGGAATCGATGGATCGCTTCGGTGGGACTGCCGCAGCGCCCGTGTTTGCCAATATTGCTCAGGTGCTAATCAGCGAACTAGATATTCGTCCAGATGCAGCCGATCTTGGCTGTCCAAAAGAGCGTCCAGCAGAGCTCGGACCAAAGCACTAATCATGAATGCATCGCCGGTTGCAACCGGCCAGATGACATTGCGTCATCTGGTGGCCACAGCACAACTTGGCTCGCACGGTCTATTGGTTGAAATTGTTGGTGAAGACCCTGTTGTGGTCGATGTCTCACACGACTCGCGTCAAGTAATCGCCGGCGCAATGTTTTGTTGCGTCGGCGGTACTCGCGAAGACGGCCATGATTTTGCTCAGATGGCGGTTGACGCAGGGGCTTCGGCGTTGCTGGTTGAACGGTTATTAGATGTGGATGTTCCACAAGTGGTGGTTCATGATGTGCGCACATCGATGGGGCTATTGGCTGCCGCTCTGCGCGAATTCCCGAGTACTCGAATGCGCATCGTTGGTGTAACCGGCACAAACGGAAAAACGACGACAGCACATCTGCTCGCCGAGATACTGCGGACACATGGATGGAAAACAGAGGTCATTGGAACATTGACTGGTTCGCGAACGACGCCAGAATCCACCGATTTACAACGCATGTTGAGCGACTTTGAACGCGACGGAGTTGAAGCGGTAGTCATGGAAGTGACCTCACATGCAATGGAACTACAGCGGGTAATTGGAACGACCTTTTCAGCCGCAGTGTTTACAAATCTTTCGCAGGATCATCTGGACTTCCATCTCACTATGGAGAGATACTTTGCCGCCAAGGCACGACTCTTCACGAAAGAGTTTTCAGCGTGCGGCATCGTCAATCGCGACGATGTATATGGTCAACTTCTTCTTGACACCATGACGATTGATGCAAAGTCGTTTGGAATGAGCGACATCGCCAATGTTCAAATGGATGCACGGCACATTACCTACGAGATCAAAGGTGTGCATATGCATGCGCAACTAGGTGGTCAGTTTAATGTGATGAATTCTCTTGCCGCAGTTGCTGCTGCACAAACTCTTGGTGTTTCATTGCCAAAGATTGCAGAGGGATTGCGATGTGCAACTGCAGTTCCTGGTCGCTTTGAATCCATTGACGTTGGACAGAACTTTGATGTGATTGTGGATTATGCACACACACCTGATGCACTTGAGCGTGTACTTGACACGGTGCGTTCGCTGATGAGCGAGTCTGGAAAACTTGTTCTGGTTTTTGGCTGTGGCGGAGATCGCGATGCCGATAAGCGTGGGCCTATGGGTGAAATTGCTGGAGCAAAGTCCGATGTGCTGATTATCACTTCAGATAATCCTCGTTCAGAGTCGGGGGCTGTGATTGCAGCGCAGATTAAAGCTGGAGTTGCATCGTCGGATTCGCATAAAGTGCTGTGCACTGAACTAGATCGTCGTGCCGCAATCGGCAGGGCGTTTTCCATTGCACAGCGTGGAGATGTTGTTGTGATTGCGGGAAAGGGTCACGAAAACACCCAAACCATTGGAACTGAAATTTTTCCGTTTAACGATGCGCAAGTCGCTCGCGAACTTCTAGGAGCTGAATCATGATTGCCGTTTTAATTGCTGGTGCTGTTGGAATGCTGGTATCGCTTACTGGTACTCGTGCTCTCATTTCCTTCTTTCATCGGCTTGGTAAAGGCCAACCAATTCTTGGTGCAGAAGACCATGGTCCTGCGCATCAGATGGCAAAACAGGGAACGCCGACTATGGGTGGTATTGCCATTTTGCTTGCCGGATTTATCGGTTGGCTAGTTGCTCACTTGCGAGGTGGACTTCCATTTTCTGATCAGGCGGCAATCATTTGGCTGACCGTATTTGTGTTGGCCGCGATTGGATTTCTCGATGATTATCTGAAAGTTCAGCGGCAACACAATCGCGGAATTTTCTGGAAGAAAAAGGGTTGGATCACTTTCGGTATTACTGCAATGTTGATGTTTGTTCTGGCGTCCACTACAGGAGTTGTCCAGACGATTTCGTTCACGCGAGCGCTTAGTCCAGGTTGGGAGTTGTCTGGGCCGCTGTTCATCGTGTGGACTGCGGTAATGGTCTGGAGCACGACCAACGCAGTAAACGTGACAGACGGTTTAGACGGCCTTGCGGCGGGTTCTGCATTGTTCGGATTTCTCGCTTTCACGATCATTGCGTACTGGGCATTTCGAAATCCGCGAATCTATGACATTGTCAACCCACTAGACCTTGCGGTGCTCTCTGCGGCTCTTGCAGGTGCATGTGGTGGCTTCTTGTGGTGGAACGCAGCACCGGCACAAATCTTTATGGGTGATGTTGGCGCACTTGGGTTAGGGGCGGCGCTTGGAACATTGGCAGTTACCACGAACACACATTTGATGTTGCCAATTATTTGCGGCATCAATGTGATCGAGGCAGGGTCAGTTGCGGTGCAGATGGGAGTGTTCAAGGCATCTGGTCGAAAGAAACGTCTGTTCAAAATGTCGCCGATTCATCACCACTTTGAACTCAGTGGTTGGCCAGAGACAACGGTGATCATCAGATTCTGGATCATTTCGGGAATTTGTGTGGCAACAGCAGTTGCAATCTTCATTGCCGACTTCACCAATCAAGTGTCCCGATGACCCAGAGCCGCGACGCCACCTTTGTCTTTGGGTTGGCGGTAGCGGGGCGTGCTGTGGCAACTTCACTTCGTAAACGGGGCATTGAGGTTGTAGTTGGTGACGACAAATTGAGCGATGAGCATCGATCGTTCGCTAAGTCAATTGGTGCACAAGTGATCGATATTGCTGGCGATGGGGAACTGCAGAGGGTGATGCGTTCGGTGAATGTGCTTTCTCCTGCACCGGGTGTACCTGTGCATCACCCCGTCATTCGAAGCGCAGGTGAAAACGGAGTTTCCATTCAGTCGGAAATTGAAATTGCCTATCATTTTGAGCTTTTTCGCAGTGATGGACCACGACCGATGGTGGCGATTACTGGAACAGACGGCAAGACGACCACTACTTTGATGGCAAATGCGATGCTGCGTGCGGCCGGTTTACGTTCTGAGGCTGTGGGCAATACAGAAGTTCCGCTTATTGAATCATGTGATACCGATGCGCAGGCATTTGCTGTCGAGTGTTCGAGTTTTCGATTAGAACACACCGAACAGTTTCGGGCTCAGGCTTCAGCATGGTTAAACATTGCTCCTGATCATTTGGATTGGCACGGCACATATCAACATTATTTTGATGCGAAAGCGAAGTTATGGGCGAATTGCCTTCCGACTGATGTGGCAGTTGCACCGAGTGATGATGTAAATATTTTGGCGGTGGCGCGATCGAGTGCTGCACGCACGGTTACATTTGGCGCAACTGAGGGTGACTACCGAGTAGTAGGTGATGAACTGTGTGGACCGCTTGGCCCGATTATCCATGTTTCAAGAATGAAGCGCTCGTTGCCGCACGACATCACCAACGCACTCGCGGCAACTGCAGTGTGCATGGAGAGTGGGCTTGCGAGCGCCGAACAGGTGGCGCAGGCTTTGGAACAGTTTGAAAACGCTCCACACCGAATTCAGTTTGTCTCAGAGATAGAAGGAGTGCGTTGGTTTAATGATTCAAAGGCAACGAGTCCGCATGCTGCAAGTGTGGCACTGCGCTCTTTTGACAGCATTGTGTTAATTGCCGGGGGTAAGAACAAAGATCTTGACCTATCGCAAATGGCATGCGAACCGCAACGCATGAGAGCTGTGGTTGCAATAGGCGTTTCGGCAGACGATATTGCTCGTGCATTTAGTGGCATGTGCACGGTAGTGAAGGCAGAGAGTATGAGCGCTGCCGTAGCCCAGGCACGCGATCTTGCGCGAGCGGGAGACGTGGTGTTGCTATCGCCGGGATGCACCAGTTACGACTGGTACTCAAACTACGGTGAACGTGGCGACGATTTCATGAACTGCGTTCGACAATTATCAGGAAACCATCGCTAGGAGGACTCCGTGGCAACAAACGTTTCAACTTCCCTCACACCGGCTCAGCGCCGTCGTGCAGTTCTCGACAAAAAGGGTGTCGGCACATCGCGTCGACTTACCTCTGCTGCGCCAAACAAGATTTTTTGGGGAATTCTTGCCGTCACATCGTTGCTTACGGTGTTTGGATTAATGATGGTTCTGTCGGCCACATCAATCGAAGCGGTTAACCGTGGTGGCTCGCCATGGGCGATGTTCCAGAAACAATTCATGTGGTCAATCTTTGGTTTGTTCGCGGGAATTGCCACCTATCGCATGCCGTATCACCAGTGGCATGGCATCGCAAAGTACGCATTATGGGCTTCGTATGGGCTCATGGTTTTACCGTTGGTGCCGGGCATTGGTATGGAAATCAATAGTGCCCGCGCATGGGTGGCATTGGGTCCAATCCGCTTTCAGCCTTCTGAAGTTTTGAAGGTGACGATGTTGTTGTATTGCGCCAGCGTGTTGTCACGTAGGCGAGCCGATATCGCAATTGCAGGTCGCACGCTCAAGCCAGTGATGATTGCTTGGGCAATTACCGTTTTCATGTGCATCATTTTCCAAAAAGATCTTGGTGCCGCAATTGTGTTCACTTGCATTGTGATGGCAACGCTGTTTATTGCGGGAGCTCCAATTCGATGGATGTCAACCATGCTCGGTGCTTTTACGCTTGTTTCAATTGTCCTGATTGCCACGAGTTCGCGACTTCAAAATCGGTTCTTTGCATTTGCTGACCTGGAAGGAAACAAGGGTCACTGGGCTTATCAAGTGTGGCAGTCTGTATTGAGCATTGCCAATGGTGGAATCACTGGTGTTGGAGTAGGTCAGGGAACGGGAAAGTGGGGCTATGTTCCGCTTGCGCACAGCGACTTCATTTTTGCGATTATTGCTGAAGAGTTTGGACTAATCGGAACTATTGGAGTAATCGGCGGATTCATGGTGTTGCTTTCACTTGGTATGCAGGCCGCACGAGGAGCACGCGATCACTACGGAGCGTTACTTGCTGGTGGAATCACGGCGTGGTTATGTATTCAAGCACTCATCAACATTGGAGGCGTTATCGGCGCAATGCCAGTAACTGGGCTTACTTTGCCACTCTTGTCATACGGTGGATCTTCACTGTTTATGACTATGGCAGCTGTTGGTCTGTTGCTAAACGTTGCACGTAATATGAAGTAGGTCATGGTCGTACCTGCTTCATCCACGTTTGCTGTAATTACTGGAGGCGGAACCAGCGGGCATGTAGTTCCTGCAATCGCGATTGCTGAATTACTTGTAGATTCTGGCCACGCTCTGTCCTCACTGCATTACGTTGGTTCCAACCGAGGTGCAGAAGTAGCCATGATCCCACCGCTTGGATTGGCACATACATTTTTTTCTGTTGATGGTTTTCAGCGCGGATTTTCATTATCCAAAGTGAAGCGCAATGTGCTGATGGTTCCCACAATGTTGCGTGCACTCGGAAGTGCAAAAAATTTGCTCAAACAGTTACACCCTGAGGTAGTCATTTCAGTTGGGGGTTATGCGAGTATTCCCGCATGTAGAGCGGCTCGAAGACTTGACATACCAGTTGTCACGTGTTCGTATGATCGTCGGCCAGGTTTGGCCACCAAACTGCAGTCGCGATATGCGACAGTATCCGCTGTGGCGTATTTGCCAAGCCGGTTACGAAATGCTGTTGAGACTGGAGCACCCGTGCGACGTAATTTGCGCACGGCTGATGTGCAGGCTCTGCGAGACAGCGCACGCGATTCGTTGGGAATCTCCAAAAGTGCTCGAGTAGTAGTAGTGATGGGTGGATCGCTTGGATCTGCTGTTTTAAATACCGCCACAGAGCACTTGGTGCAGAGTTTGCGGAGTTCAGAGCACACATGCGTCATTCATATCGCAGGCGAGCGGTTTATGGACGCAGTGAAACTTCCAGCCACAATGCATCACAGCAATGGGACTTTGGCGTATTCGCGAATTGCCTATTCACACGACATGGTGACTCTGTATTCAGTTGCTGACGTTGTGGTGTGTAGGGCTGGAGCGAGCACCATTGCTGAAGTGTCAACTGT
>JALQWV010000015.1 GCA_023263465.1 Ilumatobacteraceae bacterium | reverse complement strand
GGTCGGAAACTTTATTCGCATGTATTACACCTACGACGGACGCATGAAAGTGCTCGAAGAACAGCGGTCGAGTGCATCGCTTGCTCACCAACAAGACAGGAGCCTCAGTGAAAACTGACGATCCTCATTACGTTTCAATCCTGTCAATGAACGACCAAGGCCCAGCACCAGAGGCCGCAATTGTGCGCGACATTATTAAGCACGGCGCGATTGTCGCCCCAATATTGATTGGGCTTAGCGCGTTGTTTTGGGGAGCGAACGGTGCCTGGTCAAGTGCTTATGGGGTGGTGCTGGTATTGGGGAATTTCGCGGTGGCGGCGTGGATGGTGTCGTACACGGCCCGTATTTCATA
Organism: Ilumatobacteraceae bacterium; assembly: GCA_023263465.1. Lineage (GTDB taxonomy): Bacteria > Actinomycetota > Acidimicrobiia > Acidimicrobiales > Ilumatobacteraceae > UBA3006. The sequence continues at coordinate 27,504 of JALQWV010000015.1, read as the reverse complement.
CGCCCTCATGATGGGCGCAACCTTGTTTGGTTACATCTTTCGCCTAGCGGTAATCGCCGCCGCCGTTTTCTTTGTTCGCAATGCAACGTGGGTTGAACTCGTGCCATTGTGCATGACTATTGTCATTGTGCACGTTGGGTTGCTCTTCTGGGAAATGCGTTATATTTCTTTGTCGCTTGCTTTCCCCGGACTCAAGCCAAAACATGTAGCAAGCCCCACCGTCCAAGATTCAACAAGTAACTAGTCGATAAAGCAGGATCACAGTGTTCTCAAACCAAATTGCAGTAATTCTTGGTGAAGGCGCGGGGCGCGGTTTTAGCTTCCCTCCGATCAACACCATTCTTCGTTGGAAAGATGTTGTTCCAGGCATTAACAAAGTTGTCATCATCGCAATTTTGTCGGCATTAATTGGAACGCTGTTGTTCCTTGTTGCATCTTTGAAAGATGCACGCAAGGCTCCTAAGGGAAGCCGCAACTTGGCAGAAGTCATTGTTGAGTTCATCGAGAAGAACATCATCATGGAAACCATGGGCAAATCAGGTATGGGATGGACTCCGTTCTTGCTCACCATGTTTGTGTTTATTTATTTGTGCAACTTGCCGGGAATCATTCCGTTTATCCAAATGCCGGCTACTGCGCGAATGGGTATACCTGCGTTTATGGCGCTGCTCGTGTGGGTGGTGTTCAACGCAACAGGTATCAAGCACCAGGGATTGTTTGGTTATTTCAAGAATGTGCTCTTTCCGCCGGGAGTTCCAAAAGCGTTGTACATCTTGGTGACACCAATTGAGCTCATCTCCACACTTGTTGTTCGCCCGTTTTCGTTGGCAGTTCGACTTTTTGCCAACATGCTTGCTGGTCACCTTCTCTTGGTTATTTTCGCTCTGCTCTCTCAGGCACTCATTCAGGCAGAGACTCAGAAGTTCTTCCTAGTGCCTATCGGCATTTTGCCTTTTGCCCTGCTCATCTTTTTGACAGGCTTCGAGATCTTGGTTGCATTCCTTCAGGCGTACATTTTCACGGTTCTCACCGCGGTGTACATCGGCGGGGCAACGCACCCAGAGCATTAATTCAGATACATCAAAAACCGACAGATACCCACAAATTACTAAACAACAAAACAGGAGATAAAAAATGGAAGCGTTAACACGAATCGCACACGCGAGCATTCGCGTTGCAGCAGAACTCACACCAGCTGAGGCAAAGGCAAACGCAGCAGCACAAATGGCGGGTCTTGCTTACGGTCTCGCAGCAATCGGACCGGGAATCGGAATCGGAATGATTTTCGGCAAGGCCATTGAGGCAATGGCGCGTCAGCCGGAGTCCGCAGGCATGGTCCGCACCACCATGTTCCTTGGTGTTGCATTCACCGAAGCTCTTGCTTTGATCGGCTTCGTTGCCTTCATTCTGTTGAAGTTCGCCTGATCCAATGCGAGTTCACGTAACGACACTGCAAGGTGGCCTGGTTCAGGTTCGCGTTGCTGCTGATACCGCTGAAGGCGGTACGGAAGCAACTGCTGCTGAATCCACGGGTCCGAACCCAATTGCACCAGAGGGCAAAGATCTCATCTGGGGTGCAGGTTCGTTCCTCGTGTTCTTGGTCATCATGCGCGTGTTCTTGTTCCCTCGCATCAAAAAGGGAATGGACGCTCGTTACAACGGCATTCGCGAAGACTTTGAGTCGGCCGACTCAACTCGATTGGCCGCAAAGTCAGACGTGTCGAAGTACGAAGCTGAAATTGCCTCGGTTCGCGCCGAAGCGGCAGCACGGGTTGACAAGGCACGTCAAACACTGGATCAGGAACGCAGCAGCAAGCTTGCTGAAGCAAACGCTCGTATTGCTACGAAGCGGGCAGCAGCAGAAGCAGAGCTTGAAGCAGCACGCAACGCAGTACGCGACCAGGTTGTCGCAGCCGTTGCATCGGTAACTGAACACACCACGCAGCTTGCAGTGGGCAAGTCTCCTGACGCGAGTGTGGTTCAGAACGCCGTGCAACAAGTAATGCAGATGGGAGCACGTTCATGATTACACATGTCATTTCTTTGCTGGCAAGCGAAGACCCAACTCAGACGCACAGCTGGATTTTGCCGGAAACCGCCGAGATCATTTATGGCGGACTGGCCTCGGTCATTGTTGTCGGCACGTTGGTTAAGTTCGCGGGACCAATGATCAAGAAGAGCTTTTCTTCTCGTACAGAAAAGATTCAGAAAGAGCTCGATGACGCTGCAGCGGCAAAGGTCACTGCGGAAAGTGACGCAAAGAACATTCGCGCAGCACTTGGTGATATCGCAAGTGAGCGAGCTCGCATATTGGCTGAGGCGGACGCGCAAGCATCTGCCGTGTTAGCCGAAGGACGGATGCGCATAACGTCAGAGATTGCAGAACTTGAAGCAAAAGCAGAGGCAGAAATCGCCGCCGCACGGGGACGCGGCTCAGACGAACTGCGTAATGAAATTGCGGTTCTTGCATCTCGCGCCACGCCAATCGTGGTTGCCGCAACGATGAATGAACAGATTCACAAGGACCTCGTAGAAAATTTCATTTCAAAGGTTGGTGCAGGTCGATGAGTAACGCAAAAGTAAAGGCGTACGCGCAAGCGTTGTTCGCCATCGCGCAAGCCGAGGGTGCTGCAGATGCAATTAGCAATGAACTGTATGCGGTTGCACGTGCCTACGAAGCAAGTGATGAGTTGCGCAATGTATTGGGCGATGCAACTATTCCAACCGAGCGTCGTTTGCAAGTTATTGAACAGTTGATTGGTGCTCGCGCAAATCGCGCAACAGTGCAAATTGTGTCAATGATTGTGGCAAGTGGCCAGGTGCGCGAATTGCCAGCAGTGTTTGATGAAGTGATTTCGCTCTCATCTGCCAGTAAGGACCAAGATCTTGCTGAAGTCCGTAGCGCAGTAGCGCTGACCGATGATCAGCAGACTCGGTTGGCAGCAGCACTGAGCAAAGCAACCGGCAAAACCGTGAACTTGAAAGTAGTTGTGGATCCAAGCGTTATTGGTGGGCTTGTTGCCACTGTTGGCGACAAAGTGATTGACGACACTGTTCGCACCCGACTCGACAATTTGAAGACCCGAATCTGATCTCGTTCTGAAAGGACAAATACATGGCTGAACTAACACTCTCCGCAAGCGACATTGCGGCAGCGATAAATAAGAGTCTTGATGGCTTTCAAGCGTCAACCGAAGCACGCACCGTTGGTCGCGTGACGGAAGTCGGCGACGGTATTGCTCGCGTAAGCGGACTGCCAGACTGCGCTGTAAACGAATTGCTCGAGTTTGAAGGCGGAATCGTAGGACTCGCATTGAACCTTGACGAAGATTCAATCGGTACGGTAATTCTTGGCGATTCAGATCTCATTGAAGAAGGTCAGCCAGTGAAGTCAACCGGCAACATTTTGTCGGTACCAGTTGGTGACGCGATGCTGGGCCGCGTAGTAAACGCTCTTGGAACGCCAATTGACGGCAAGGGTGACATCGTCGGCGCAATTTCACGCCGTGTAGAGATCCAGGCTCCCGGAATCATGGGCCGCAAGCCAGTGCACGAGCCACTGCAAACTGGTATCAAGTCGATCGACGCCATGACTCCAATCGGTCGTGGACAGCGAGAACTCATCATCGGCGACCGCAAGACCGGCAAAACCACGATCGCGATCGACACCATTATTAACCAGCGCGGACTTGGTGTGAAGTGCATTTACGTTGCTATCGGACAGAAGGGTTCAACTGTTGCTCAAACCGTTGAAGTACTTCGCCAATACGGCGCACTTGAGTACACCGTTGTTGTTGCTGCTCCAGCATCAGACCCAGCACCGTTTAAGTACTTGGCACCGTATGCAGGTTGCGCAATGGGCCAATATTGGATGGAAGGCGGCGAGCATGCGCTAGTGGTGTACGACGACTTGTCAAAGCAAGCCGAGGCATACCGTCAGATGTCGCTGCTCCTTCGACGTCCGCCGGGTCGCGAGGCGTACCCAGGAGACGTGTTCTATCTTCACAGCCGTTTGCTCGAGCGAGCAGCAAAGCTGAGCGATGAAAAGGGCGCGGGTTCACTTACTGCATTGCCGGTGATTGAGACCAAGGCGGGAGACGTTTCTGCGTACATTCCAACCAACGTGATCTCCATCACCGACGGTCAGGTGTACTTGCAAGACAACCTCTTCAAGTCGGGTGTTCGTCCGGCAGTAGACGTAGGTATCTCGGTATCGCGTGTAGGTGGTGCTGCACAGATCAAAGCAATGAAGAGCGTTTCAGGAACCCTGAAGCTTGACCTTGCTCAGTTCCGTGAGCTTGAAGCATTTGCAACTTTTGGTTCTGAACTTGACGCCATTTCAAAGGCACAACTTGAGCGCGGTTACCGCTTAGTGGAATTGCTCAAGCAACCTCTGAATAGCCCAATGCCGGTTGAAGAGCAAGTGGTATCAATTTTTGCTGGCACCAAGGGTTACCTCGACGACATTGCTGTAAGTGATGTACGCCGCTTTGAGAACGAACTACTCGAACACATGCGCACCAGTCACTCTTCGGTGTTGTCGGGAATTCGTCAAGACCCTAAGGCTGATGTGCCTAAGGATCTTGCCGACATCGTGAAGGCGTTTAAGGCTTCGTTCGTAACTTCATCCGCATCGGCAAGCGCTGACCCAACCGCCACATCTGCTGGCGAAGTTGGTGACGCGGCAAGCGCCAAGACACTCGCAACGGAGTAACTCAATGGCTGGCGGTCAAGAGCGCATTCTGCGCGGACGAATTCGTTCCGTGCAGGCGACGAAAAAAATTACACGTGCAATGGAGTTGATCGCTGCTTCGCGCATCGTCAAGGCTCAGCAACGTGTAATTGCCGCCGTACCGTATTCCGAAATGATCACCGAAGTGGTGAAGGACTTGGCGGCAAGTGGTGCAGGGAGCGATTCGCCGTTCTTGAAGACGCGTGAAAGTGTAAAGACCACCTGTTATGTGACCATTACCGCTGACCGCGGGTTGTGCGGTGGATACAACTCAGGTGTGCTTCGCGCAACTGAAGGTGAAGTAAAGGCCGATGTTCTTGCTGGCAAGGATTACTTGGTAGTTCCGGTTGGTCGCAAGGCTGAGGGTTACTTCCGTTTCCGTGGATACAAAATTGGTACTGGGTTTGCTGGCTTTTCTGATGCACCTGGTTATGCAGATGCAAAATCAATTGGTGAATATGTTGTTGATCTATATGTCAGGGGAATTGTTGATCGCGTAGAGCTGGTGTACACACGATTCGTTTCTGCGGGAACTCAAGAGGTCGTTCGTCGCCCACTCGTTCCTCTTGATCAGGAAGTGGTTGAAGGCGGCGATGGTAAATCGGCTTCAAACAGCGATTACGAATTCGAACCAGATCCCTCAGTAATTCTTGAAACGTTGTTGCCTCGTTATGTTGAAGCACGCGTGTACGCAGCGCTGCTCAACGCGGCAGCAAGTGAGCACGCTGCGCGTCAGCGCGCAATGAAGTCGGCAACTGATAACGCAGAAGAGCTCATCAAGACTCTTTCGCGCATCATGAACCGTGCACGTCAAGACTCGATTACAACAGAAATTATGGAAATTGTGGGCGGCGCTGAAGCACTCGGCTCTGGCAAGTCCGCTTAATAGTTTGAGAAAGAGGAGCACATTATGAGCACAACATCACCAACTGCACTGAAAGACGGAAAGGTCGTCGCAATTGCAGGTCCAGTAATTGACGTGGAGTTTCCACGTGGATCGCTGCCAGAGCTGAACCAAGCGCTGGAGTTCACCATTCAGGCGGACGGCAAAGACGTCACCGTGCTTGCAGAAGTTGCTCAGCAATTGGGTAGCAGCCGTGTGCGCGTTGTATGCATGAAGCCAACTGACGGTTTGCGCCGCGGTACACCGGTGCGCAACACGGGACACGGCATTCAAGTTCCTGTAGGTGACAAGACACTCGGCCACGTGTGGAACGTATGGGGTGAATGCTTGGACGGAAACAACGACGACTTTAAGGATGTTGAGCGTTGGGACATCCACCGTCCGGCTCCTGACTTCGCAGCACTTGAACCAAGCCGACGCATGTTTGAGACCGGAATTAAGGTCATCGACTTGCTCACCCCATATCTTGCTGGTGGGAAAATTGGATTGTTCGGAGGCGCAGGTGTAGGCAAAACCGTTCTCATTACCGAAATGATTAACCGTGTGGCCTCAAACCACGGTGGTGTGTCGGTATTTGCCGGAGTAGGCGAGCGCACACGTGAGGGCACCGACTTGCGCATGGAAATGGAAGAGTCGGGAGTATTTGAAAAGGCAGCTCTCGTGTTCGGCCAAATGGACGAACCACCTGGAGTTCGTCTTCGCGTTGCTCTTTCAGCACTCACCATGGCTGAATACTTCCGCGACGTTCGCAACCAAGACGTGTTGTTGTTCGTAGACAACATTTTCCGCTATGTGCAGGCCGGTTCAGAAGTATCAACACTTCTTGGACGTATGCCTTCAGCAGTGGGTTACCAGCCAACTCTTGCTGACGAAATGGGTCAGTTGCAGGAGCGCATTACCTCAACACGTGGTCGTTCAATCACCTCGTTGCAGGCTGTGTACGTACCTGCTGACGACTACACCGACCCAGCACCGTTCACCACCTTTACATTCTTGGATGCAACGACTGAGTTGTCACGTCAGATCGCATCGCTTGGTATTTACCCAGCAGTGGACCCACTTGCTTCAACGTCGACAATTTTGTCGCCAGAAGTTGTTGGAGATCGTCACTATGCAACTGCTCGTAAGGTGCAGGAAATTCTGCAGCGCTACAAGGAATTGCAAGACATCATCGCCATCTTGGGTCTTGACGAACTTTCGGAAGAAGACCGTCTCACTGTTGCGCGTGCTCGCAAGGTTCAGCGTTTCTTGTCACAGCCGTTCTTCGTTGCTGAAGTGTTCACCGGTTTGAAGGGTGAGTATGTCAAGACCGAGGACACCGTAGAGAGCTTCGAGGCGATCATTAAGGGCGAACTGGATGAAATTCCAGAGCAGGCCTTCTTGAACGTTGGTGGCGTAGACCAAGTGCTCGCCAAGGCGAAGGCACTCCAGGAGAACGCTTCATAATGGCTTCAACGGGTGCCCTTCGCGTAGAGCTGGTTTCGCCAGAGCGCGTGCTGTTTTCAGGTGAGGCCAAACAGGTCATCACTCGCACGCTCGACGGTGGCGAGATTGCGTTCTTGCCAGGGCACATTGCATTTCTTGGTGCGCTTACCGAGTGCCATACGCGCATTTACCTTTCCGATGGGAAAGTTCAAGACGTTGCCGTGCATGGTGGTTTCGTAGAGGTCGCTCCCGACCACGTCACGATTCTTTCTGACTCTGCAGAACTTGCAGAGTCGATTGATATCGCTCGTGCTCGTGCCGCAAAGGATCGTGCCGAGGCTGCAATTCGTGGCGAGCACGATGCAACAGTTGAATCTGCTTTGCGTCGTGCGCATGCACGACTGTCTGCCGCTGGTGGACTAACCGAGACGCGTGCCGCGCACTAACTACCCATTTACTCAAGCACTGGTTACTGGTGCTTCAAGTGGCATTGGCGAACAGATGGCGCACATGTTGGGCAAAGCGGGAGTACCGATGGTGCTGGTTGCTCGCCGTGGTGATCGTTTGCAAACCATTGCCAATCAGTACAAAAACGTTGAGGTATTAACTGCAGATTTGTTAACCGCAGAAGGCGTGTCGGCAGTGGAAGCGCGATTGCGCGACACCTCGAAGCCACCAGTTGATTTCGTTGTCAACAATGCAGGTTTTGGAACCTCTGGTCCGATGCATCGCATTGACCCGAATCGCTTGGCGAATGAAGTGCAACTCAATGTGGTGGCACTCATGCGCATTACCAGCGCTGCAGTGAACGTGATGCTGCCGCGCGGTCGCGGGTACATCTTGAATGTGTCCAGCGTTGCCAGCTTCCAGGCGCAGCCAGGACTCGCTGTGTATTCAGCAACAAAGGCATTTGTTACGAGCTTCACTGAAGCGGTGCATCAAGAACTTGCAAACACTGGCATACGCATTACCGCATTGTGTCCTGGTCTTACGAAGACCGAATTTCAGTCGGTTTCCAATACCAGCAAATACGAAAGCAAGTTCCCTGCAGTGGCATGGACCTCGGTGAAGTTGGTGGCACGCACCGGCATTGATGGCGTTATCCAGGGCAAAACTATTGTGGTTCCAGGAATTTTGTATAAATCCTTAGTCGGAATAACTGATGTATTGCCACGTAGTGTGGGCCGCTGGTTTATCGGCCTTTTTACGCGCCGATAAACAACCCTTATTTTTGGTCTGTTGACGAGTATGCCGCGAGGCGGTCGTGACGATGATGGGTGTCGATGTAACGGATAGTTCCGCTTCGACTGCGCATGACCAAACTGTGGCTTCGTGCGCCGTAGGCGTCGTAACGCACTCCACGTAAAAGTTCTCCGTCGGTCACACCAGTTGCAGCAAAGAAGATGTCCTCACCGCTAATGAGATCGTCAGTGGTGAGCACCTTGTTGAGGTCGTAACCAGCATCTTCGGCAGCCTTGCGCTCTGCATCGTTACGAGCATGTAGGCGACCGATGATTTCGCCTCCCATTGCTTTCAATGCTGCTGCAGCCACGACACCTTCTGGCGTTCCACCGATACCAAACAAAACGTCGACTCCTACTTCTGGTGATGCAGCTGCGATAGCAGCAAAAATGTCACCGTCCGAAATGAGACGAATACGAGCTCCGGTGGAGCGAACTTCGGCAATGAGGTCATTGTGTCGATCGCGCTCGAGAATCATGACCGTAAGTTCGCTGACGAGTTTTTTCGTTGCACGCGCCACTTCTTGCAAGTTCTTTGTTGGCGACCAGTCAAGATCTACTGCGTGTGCTGCTTCGGGACCCACGGCAATTTTGTCCATGTATACGCATGGGCCTGGGTTGAACATGGAGCCGCGCTCTGAGACCGCGATGACTGAAAGCGCGTTTCCACGACCAAGCGAGGTGAGGGTCGTGCCGTCAATTGGGTCTACAGCGACGTCGGTGTTTGGCGTGCTGCCATTACCGACTCGCTCGCCGTTGTAGAGCATTGGTGCTTCATCTTTTTCGCCTTCACCAATCACCACGATTCCGTCCATGCTCACGGTGTCGAGCACATTGCGCATGGCATCTACTGCAGCGCCGTCGGCGGCATTCTTGTCGCCCCGACCAACCCACCTGGAGGCTGCTAGTGCTGCGGATTCGGTGACGCGCACCAGTTCCATTGCGAGGTTACGGTCTGGTCTTTCGCGTGCGGGCATGGCTAAAAATCTAGTCGCAATTCGCATTTGGACTGAAACGATGTAGCGTTCGGGATATGAGCGATTGGAACCCCAAAGACCCAGAGGCGCTCACTACGCGTTACGACCTTTCCGATTGGTCGGTTGACGATAGGGCCGATGTTGCTGCAGCACTTGCAGATGCAGAAATTGCTCATTCGTGGGATGGCCCGGAATTGTTGGTTGCGCAAGATACCGAGCACGATGTTGACGCAATTTTGGATGAGATTGAAGACGAACTCGACAATCGTGAAGATGACGACGACGAGTCGGAAGAAGACAACATTACCGAGTACGAATTAGATGAATGGTCGGAAGGCGAGCGCAAGCAACTATGCGAAATGCTCGACAATTTGGACATTGGTTACCGCTGGGAAGGCACTATGTTGCTCGTTCCAATCGGAGTTGAGGCAATTGTTGACTCTTGCTTGGACTCAATCGACAGTCGTGGCGTAACTTTTGTAGATGACAACAACTGAGACTTCGGGACCTTCTGAAGTTCTAGCCGAAGTGGAGTTTTGGCACTCCAGGCCTATCACGCCAACACGGCGGTTGTCACTAGGTGGGCTGAACTTGCCCATAGACCCAACTCCCGGACTTGGTGGAATTTTGCTTGGTGCAATTGTGGCTGCTCATGCCGGAGAGGTGCACGAAGACTTGATTCCCGATGTACATCGGTTGATTTCACAAATTGAACAAGGGGAACGCATTGTGCAACCGCGGTTGCGTCACCGCTTTCAAGCCGATCGTCATGGTCTGGCTCGAAGCGTTCATCGCATGATTGGCGAAAACGACTCCATTCGTTTTGAGTTTTCTGAAGGTGGAACTCCCTTGCAACACGTGCTTGGAGCTGTGTATGTGCTTGAACGATTAGACCCAAACATTCGCAAAAAACTTGCTCCGATGTTGTTGAAAGCGATGAAGTGGCGTGGTCCCCTCAATCAGACATTTGTTGCGTATTTAGCGGGAAGTAATGCATCAACTATTGCAGCGATGGCAGACCCGCGAGCGTGGGCACTTGAAATGCTGGGTTTCCCACCAGGAACGGTGAAGCCGACCAAGCGTGAGATTCAGGTTCGTTTCCGTGAAAGTTTGCGCGATGTGCACCCTGATCATGGTGGTGATTCGCGAACGGCAAGTGCAAACATTAACGACCTAAGCGAGGCTCGTCGCGTCTTGTTGAGTTCATAGCGCCATGGTGCGCGGAGTGGTGCTGTTCCCTGGTGCGGGAAGTAATCGCGAACACGTTGCACTCGTTGCCGTTGAGCATCAACTCAGCCCACTTCCTGTGCTGCGAGTTGACTTTCCCTATCGCAAGGCAGGCAAAAGATTTCCCGACAAGTCACCGATTTTGGTGCAGTGTGTGAAAGACGAAGTGCGCGCGTTTGCAAAATCAATTGGTTGCGCAACCACTGAATTGGTGATTGGTGGTCGTTCAATGGGTGGGCGCATGTGCACGATGGCGGTATCGGATGCAGAGGATGCATTGCAGGTTGCGGGTGTGGCGTGCATCGGATATCCACTGCATCCGCCTAAAAAACCAGAGCAGCTGCGTACCGAACACCTGCCGCGAGTGACCACAAAAGCGTTATTCATTAGTGGAACACGTGACGAATTCGGTACTCCCGAAGAGTTGGAGAGCGCGTTTTCGTTACTTCCTTTACCACCTGTTGTTCACTTCATTGAGGGCGGACGACACGAACTAAAGGGTCACGACGAGCGCGTGGCCAGGCTGGTGAAGGATTGGCTACGAACCCTGTAGGTGTGCGTCTTCGGGGTTGATTTCCTCGAGCTCGCGGTGTGCAGTTTCGGGGTATTTCGCTGCAACCAGCGCCGCAACGATGACTGGGCCTAGCGCGAAGGTGAGCATGACACGACCGTACGACACGCCTTTGTCGAGCAGATAGCCGGCAACGATCAATCCAGCACTGCCTCCAATGAGTGAAGCAACCATGATGAGAATGGAAGCCATGTTGCGGTGAGCGGTTGGGAACAGTTCGCTTCGAAATACCGCCATTGCTGGATACGAAATTCCAAGTAAAACTCCGCCAACAATTGCAATCAGCCACATGGCGAGCCCATGCAGCGCAAAGGATGAAGCTAGCAACAACGTTCCTGTTGGCACGGTGGCAATGGCAACTGCTTTGCGTCCAACTTTGTCGGCAAGACGACCACCAGCGACTAATCCAAATGTTGCGGGAATAGTGGTGAGCGCGATGAACATTGAAATGTCAAATGCCGAATACCCGCGTACCTCCTTCAGGTATCGAGATTGAAAAATAGACGCAGTTGCAACAAATACGTTGGTAAGCACTGCAACGGCAATTTGTAACCACAGGCGGTCCCGATGGATATGTGTTTCTACTTCAGTGTGGTGTAGCTGCTCTTCGTGTAGTGCAAGAAATCGTTGCGTCTCCGGAAGCGATCGGGTGAGCACGTACGCAACAGCCAACCATACAATGCCTACCAGGTACACAAGTCGCCACGAAGATTCAGAAATTCCTGCAAGCGGAATTGCTCCAACAGCGGAACCAGCGCCAACACCACTACCTACCGCCAAAATGCTGAGTGCCCATGCGCGTGTATTGGTTCCCATTTCCTCAGTTGCAAACACCAATACAAATACGGTGAGTGCGATTCCGAGTGGTCGCCCAATGGTTTGCGTTGCTATGAGGAAAGTAAACGACGGCGAAAGTGCGCCAAGAGAAATGATGAGCGGCGCGATCCAGGCAAGCCCGATGATCACGCGACGCCGTCCGACTCTGTCGGCATAAGACGCAATAGGAATAGTGATGACTACGCCCCAGCGCACGATTGCCGCAGCAAAACCCTGTCCTTGTTCTGAAATTCCAAATTCAGTTGATGCATATGCGACGGTTTGTGTAAACACGGTGTTGACAAAGGCGGCTGGAAGGCATGCGAGCCAAAGCAATTTGAGCACGCTTTTTTGTCGGGCAGTAAGTGGCTCAGGTGCCGAAAAACCCCATATTCGGCTGTTTTTTCTCGGGTCAGCGCTACTTATTGCCACTGCGCGAGCATACTGATTGCGTCATGCAGATCGTTGTTGAGCATTCCGAAGCACTGCGGGGCGAGGTTCAGGTTCCGGGAGCCAAAAATTCGGTTCTCAAGCTGATGGCCGTCACCCTGTTGGCTGAAGGCGAGTATCGCCTCACCAATGTTCCCGACATAGCCGATGTCGACACCATGTGTGATTTGTTGCGGGCTCTAGGAGTGCAGTCAAAAAGAATCGGCAAGCACGTGTTGGTGCTGACTAATTCAGGAAACATCACTCCGATTGCGCCATTCGAATTGGTTGATCGAATCCGTGCATCGATCAATGTGCTGGGACCATTGGTGGGCCGGTACGGCAGTGCAGATATTGCGATGCCTGGAGGAGACGACTTTGGTTCGCGGCCAATTGATTTACACGTTTTGGGCTTGGAAGCAATGGGCACTCAGTTTGAACTGAGCAAAGAGGGCATTCGGGCGACAGCTAAGAATTTGCACGGTGCGTCAATTGAATTGAAGTTTCCAAGTGTTGGTGCAACGGAAAACATTTTGACAGCAGCAGTATTGGCTAATGGGGTAACCGTTATTGACAATGCTGCGCGCGAGCCAGAAATTGTTGACTTGTGCAACATGCTCGTTGACATGGGTGCAGTCATTTCAGGAATAGGCACCGATCGACTCTCCATCACCGGCGTAAAGCCTCATCAGTTGCACTCAACCGATCACGAAGTAGTGAACGACCGCGTACAGGCCGCTACCTACATATCTGCTGTTGCAGTAACTCGCGGAGATGTATTTGTTCGCGGTGCTCGCGCTGAGCATATGGAAATGCTGATTAATCGCTTCTCCGAAATGGGTGTTGGTATAACTCCGCAGCAAGACGGTTTGCATGTGAATTGCGAAGGCCGTTTGCACGCAATTGATTTTGCGACTCTTCCTTACCCAGGAATTGCCACGGACTATAAGCCTTTGCTCGTTGGCATGTTGGCGGTTTCCGATGGAACAGGAATTGCTACAGAGAATTTGTACCCAGGTCGTTTTCGTTATGTTGATGAGTTAATGAAACTTGGTGCCGACGTGCGCATTGATGGACATCATGCTGTGGTGCGCGGTGTGGAACAGTTAGTAGGAGCACCGGTAAATGCCCCCGATATTCGTGCTGGCGCAGCACTAGTTGTGGCCGGCTTGGTTGCAACAGGGCAAACCGTTGTGAGCGACATTCATCACATCGATCGTGGATACGACGACCTGGTTGGTCGACTAACGGCCCTTGGGGCTCGAATTACTCGCCGTTCGTAACTGAGGATTTGCCCGATTCGGCAAGGCGCGCAGCCGCAATGCGTTCAGCGCGCCGAGTTGCCCTCCACAGCACGAGCACAATAACGAGAATTGGTCCTGCAACGAGCAGGATTTCATCCCAACCACCTTGGTGAGCAAGCACCCCCGTATCGTAGAGGACTAAAGATGAATTGGAGTATTTCGTGAGCATGCAGCAACAGGTTGAGGAAACCATTGAAGTGATCCGCCCAGCCCTGCAGGCCGATGGTGGCGACATTGTTTTGAAAGAAGTTGACGAGGCCACAGGGATCGTGAAGGTAACTCTTGTTGGCGCATGTGGAACATGCCCTGCATCTGATCAAACATTGAAAGCAGGAATTGAGCGCATTATGCGTGATCGTGTTGATGGTGTAACCGAGGTTGTGGCGGTTTAAGGCGTGACACAACGCATTGCTGACCCAACGCAGCTGTTTACATTGGCTGTTGCAGGAGATCGTGGTGCGCTAGCTCGCTTGTTGTCGCTTATTGAACGTGGCGGAGATGAAGCGAGAACTATTGCACGTCTCACATATCCGAAAAGTGGAAGTGGGTATACCGTAGGAATTACTGGTGCTCCAGGGGCCGGAAAAAGCACGCTCACGAGTGCGACCATTGGTCATCTGCGAGCGAGCGAAACAACAGTTGCTGTGCTCGCAATTGATCCTTCGTCGCCATTTACCGGTGGTGCAATTCTTGGTGATCGCGTTCGCATGCAGGACCACGCAACCGATACCGGAGTATTTATTCGCAGCATGGCAACGCGTGGTCACTTGGGTGGATTGTCGCTAGCAACGAGCGAGGCAATTCATTTGCTGGACGCTGTTGGGTGTCCATGGATATTGGTCGAGACTGTTGGCGTTGGCCAGGTGGAAGTTGAAATTGCAGGAAAAGCCGACACGACAGTTGTTGTAGTGAACCCGGGTTGGGGCGACTCGGTACAGGCAAACAAAGCCGGCCTCATGGAAATTGCCGATATTTTCGTGATTAACAAAGCAGACCGTAAAGGCGCGGATGAAACCCGGCGCGACTTAGAGCAGATGCTCGACCTGTCTGACATTGGTCACGATGATTGGCGTCCACCAATTGTGCAAACCTCGGCTGTATCGGGTGAAGGTGTTTCAGAATTGTGGAACACCGTTTTGGCACATCGTGAATTCATCATGTCTAGTGGCAAGCTTGCACAACGCAGGTCGTTTCGATTGCGCGAAGAATTGCGCGCAATTGTTGAGCGTCGCCTTGAACTACGCGCTCGCGATATGTGCACAGGTGAAAAATGGGATGGGCTTGAACAACAAGTCCTGAATCACACGATTGACCCATGGGCTGCTGCTGACGAGATGCTGAGAGGCATTGGCGCGTAAGCACAGATGAAGTTGCGCATTGAACCAGACGTTCGCCCGGTAATTACTTCTGCACTTGCGCTGAGTGGTGCAGTTGGCGTATTCGCTCTTGCTTTTGGTGTGCTTGCCGTGGGGGCTGGAGCAAGCGTCTGGCAAACATGTGCATTGAGTTTCTTTGCTTTTACCGGAGCGTCGCAAATGTCGGCAATGTCGATTATTTCTACAGGTGGAACCGTGTCGGCTGCCTTAGGAAGCGGACTGTTGTTGGCGGCTCGCAATGGCGTCTATGGACTGGCACTGTCACCGTATTTTGGAGAGTCGTTGGGCAAGCGTTTACTTGCAGCGCACTTTGTGATCGACGAAACAACTGCAATGATGACGGCGCAAACCAATCCGCGATTACAAAAGATTGCATTTTGGACAACAGCGATTGCGCTGTTCTCGTTGTGGAACTTGGGAACGCTAATTGGCGCGGTACTTGGAGGTTCAATAGACCCTCATACCTACGGTCTAGATGTCGGGTTTACGGCTGCATACATCACCATGTTGGTGCCGCATCTACGAACCAAAAATGGACGCATTGCAGCAGCGGCAGGTGGGTTGCTCAGTGTTGTTCTTGCGCCGTTTCTGCCGGTCGGGCTCCCGATATTGGCTTCGGGTTTAGCAATTTTCGTTGGAGTTAAGCCACAGCGAGATCGGGTGACTGCATGAATATGTCCTGGACGCTCGTCATCTGGTTGTCAGTAGGTGCCTACGCATTCAAGATGCTCGGATTTGTTGTGGTGGGTTCGCGCACACTGCCTGACGTGTTATCGCGATGCCTCATGTTGATTCCCGCTGCTTTATTGGGGGCCATGGTGCTCAATGGCACATTCACCGATGCTCAATCAGTTGTGATTGACGAGCGTGCGATTGGTTTGCTGGTTGCGGTAGTTGCAGCATGGCGAAAACTGCCACTTATTGTTGTTGTCGTGCTTGCTGCTGCGGTAACGGCGTTATTACGCGCAATCTAACTACGCGTTTGCTTCAACAATCTTTTTCAGTTCGCGCAAGTTGCGCTTCCAAATCATTCCCATCACTAATTTCGCACCAACCAATTCGCCAAGTTTTCCGCCAAGCCACCATGGAAAATTCAGTTCCTCCGCCCAGGTAAAGGTGGTTCCGCCGAGGTGTGGGGTAAGCGTGAACTTCCCAGTTCCTGTGACGACGCCAACATGGCGAACTCCCATTACCTGCTGTGGAATCCATTCGGTGATTTCCATTTTGTCAACCAGTTTGATGGGCCCAACTTTGGTGTCACAAAAAAACTCAGTTCCAACTCCACGACGTTGCTCATTGACAAAGCGAATGGCAACAGCATCAGCCATCCAGTCCACGTGGTTTTCCACCGGTTCAACAATGCTCCACACATGCTCGGGTGTTGCGTTGAGTTGGATGCTTACTTCAATATGGGCCATATGCGAACCGTACTACGAGATTTGCGAAGTCGCTTTGCCGTACACGGAGATTTGTCGGCGTGAATGTTCATTGAACGGGTCCTTTGCGTAGGTTTCCCAGCGTTGTTCAAGTTGAAGTCCAGCACGAGAGGCCATTTCATCAATCTCGTGCGGAAAAGCGAAGCGGACTTTCCATTCACGCCGCACTGCCTTTTCGCCAACAACTTCAATAAAGACACCATGAATGAGTTGTTCAGTCTTGTTTACATGCACCTCGCTAGTGATGTAACCACGCGATGAACTGCGGTGGGGTGTTGGTCCACTGTGCTCAGGCATGTCGGCGCTCGGTACAAAACAGTCAACAATGATGTGGCCACCAATAACTAGCGACTTGGCGCAACGAGTGAGGCACTCTTGCTGTTCGTGTGCGCTAAGCAAATTGAACAATGTGTTGTAGGCGAGAAGGACAACGCTGAAGGGTCCGGGAGCCATGTCCCGAACCATGTGCCCGAGCTGTGCGTCAATCAATTCAGCGTGTGGTTTGGCGGCAAGTTGATTGAGCATGGCTTGCGATGAGTCAATTCCACTCACCTGAACTCCGCTACTTTCTCCCGCTTCCGCAATGGGGAGTGCGAGCCTGCCGGTTCCAATTCCCAACTCATAGACGTTTCCGTTATCGGCAAGTGACAGGACGAGAGCAACTACTTCGTCAATGTTGTCCAAATCCCGATACCACTCGTCATAAATGTCGGCAAAGTTGTCGCCATACGGGTTATCGGAATATTCCACACCTGTATCTGACCATTCATTTGCGCTATTTCCAAACCCGAGGCCTACTTATTTGCTTCCCATTTGATTCTGTAAGAGTTTGTGGAAATTGGGAACGACTGAGTGTGTTTTTGCGAAGGTGAATTTCAAATTTTGCAGATTTTTTCAGGTGACTGCTAGTCCTCTGTGTGTGGGGGTTGAGAATGCCAATATCGTCCACAAATGTTCGAGCGATGTGTATTGCACCTGACAAATCGCTGTCGTTGGAAATGACCAATGCGCGGTCAATGAGATTTCTGGCGCAATCGTTAATTAGGTGGGCAGCAAGATTCACATCGGTGCCTTTCTCTTGTTCAATGACAACATTTGCCAAATTTGCATCACCTTGTCTTCGTGAACGCGCGTCTGCCCAGATAAATCGAAATAGCCATTCAGGTCTAAATCTTGGTTGAAAAGACTCAGAAGGTTTTGAATTGCTTTCCACTATTGCTCTCCATTTTTCCGCGGATATGAAATGTCCAAGATGGACTTGAACTAACGGAGTAGTTCGAATTGCTCGAAGGTAAACGGATTGGCGAGATCGTGAGTTCGTATCGTGGCGTAAGTAGATAGGAGCTGTGAAGTATCTAATTGTGCCGATTTGATCTTGGGGTAGAAGCAGATGACAAAAATGTTCGAGGTCCAGCCATCGGTATGGGGTATTACGGAGCGCGCCGTAGTAGAGGTTTAGTCCGTCTATATAAATGCCTGTTGCCACTTCCAGCTCCTCGCTTAATTCAAAATGATGTGGAACTTGCGAACACCTTTCGGATAACATTTGCGCTACCCACCCTTCTGCTTCGACGGAAGGGTCCGGGGCCCGCTCTTCGGAGCGGGCTTCTGTGTTTACGGGGTCAAATTCACAGGTCCCAACTCATCTGCAATTTCGTTACAAAAGTGATGGCGTAGTCTGAAGGCATGGGTACGTATCTCGACCACGCTGCAAGTACGCCAATGCGTGCTGAAGCGATAGAGGCAATGACCCCGTATCTCGACCACATGTATGCCAACCCATCTGGCTCGCATCGCTTTGCCCGCGAAGCACGCAAGGCTTTGGACGAGGCTCGCGATCTTGTCGCTACAACGCTGGGTTGTAAACCCGGTGAGGTGGTGTTCACCAGCGGCGGAACCGAAGGCGACAACCACGCAATTCTTGGCGCCGTGCGTCGTCTTGGTGGGGTAGCCGTGTGCCCAGCATCTGAGCATCATGCGGTGCTGCACTGTGTTGAACATGTGCATGGTGTAGTTGTTCGGGTGAACAGTGTGGGAACAGTAGACCTTGAGGATCTGCAACGAGTACTTGAAGAAGCAACCGAAGAACAACCAATCAGTGTTGTTTCGGTCATGGCGGTGAACAACGAAGTTGGATCAATCACGCCAATGCGTGATGTTGCGCGCATTGTTCGCAAGTACGCACCGAATGCAATATTGCATACCGATGCCGTGCAAGCAGCATGTTGGGTGGATTTACGGGAGATCACGCCGTTGGTTGATGCGCTATCGCTTTCAGCGCACAAATTTGGTGGACCAAAGGGTGTTGGTGTGATGGTGATCAAGACTGGCAAGAATCTTGAACCACTCATTTTCGGCGGCGGACAAGAGCGAGATCGCCGAAGTGGCACGCACAATGTTTCTGGAATTATTGCCACTGCTAAGGCGCTTGAGGTAACCGATAAGACGCGTGCAGAAGAAACCGAGCGTGTCATAAAACTTCGTGATCGTTTAGTTGACGAAATTCGTGCTCAAGTTGATGGTGTATTGGAAACGGTTCCGCGAGAGCATCGTGTTCCTGGTGTTGCGCACTTGTGTTTTTCTGGTGTAGAAAACGAAGCCTTGCTCTTTCTGCTGGATCAGGCAGACGTGTATGCATCTGCAGCATCTGCTTGCGCCAGTGGAGCCATGGAGCCTTCGCACGTGTTGGAGGCAATGGGAATTGATCGGTCGTGGAGCAATGGGGCATTGCGTTTAAGCCTTGGCCACACCACCACCGATGCCGAAATAGACCACGCGGTTTCGGCCATTGTGTCTGCTGTAAATCAATTGCGTCGTTAGCCTTTAGTACATGAAAGTGCTTGTTGCGATGTCGGGAGGCGTGGATTCGTCCGTCGCTGCAGCCGAGTTGAAAGCAGCAGGGCACGATGTTGTTGGCGTGACCATGCGTCTTTGGGGCGGCGAGAGTGACACGGGTTGCTGCTCAGTTTCCGATGTTGACGACGCGCGTCGAGTGGCACAGCAACTCAATATTGATCACTTGGTCTTCAACTTTTCAGATGACTTTGACAAGCATGTAGTCACCCCATATGTGCAGGCCCACGTAGACGGCATCACTCCCAACCCTTGTATTGAGTGCAATCGCCATTTGAAGTTTGATCGTCTGAGTGAGCGTGCACGACTGTTGGGGTTTGATGCAGTTGCTACCGGACATCATGCGCGCATTGAACGTGATGATGAAGGAATACTTCGCCTTGCTCGTGGAGCGGATGATGCAAAAGATCAAAGTTACGTTGTTCACATGTTGGATCAAGCAGAACTTGCCTACACCATGTTCCCTGTTGGTCATCTAACAAAGGCTCAGGTACGTGAGCGCGCAATTGAACTTGGGTTGCGCACGGCGACTAAACCAGATAGCCAAGACGTATGTTTCATCAGCAAAACTGGCGGTCGCGAAACCTTCCTAGGTAATCGCATACCATTCCGCAAAGCAGAAGTAGTAAATGAAGATGGAACACCTGCTGGAAAAGTTGATGCGCTAGAACTTGTGACGATTGGTCAGCGTAAGGGTCTTGGAATTCCTGGCGGCGGACCAAAGCAATATGTGGTTGAAGTTGATACGCCAAATGCTCGGGTAGTTATTGGTGAGGAAGCAAGCTTGTATCGCAAGTCGCTTATAGTGAACCAAATCATTTGGTCCGACATGCACGATATTCAACGCCTGCGCACAACCAACGATGTCTTAGTGCAGTCAAGTGCGCATGGCACAGCGATTCCGGCGATAGTAGAAATTCTTTCCGAAAGTTCGATTCGAATTATCTGGAGCGAACCACAGCGCCGAATCGCACCAGGTCAATCCGTGGTGTTGTACAACATGACGAATACGCATGTTCTTGGTGGCGGAATCGCCACAGCAGAATAAATGCGAGCGATTCGAAAAACCTTCGCCTTGTTATTGGCATGTGCTGTTGTTGTGGCCACTGGCTCGTATAGCGATGCTTCCTCTCAGGGAAACATTCTTGAGCGACGTGCGTTCGGTACATCGGTTCAAGGTCGTCCGTTAGAGGCTTTTCGAATGGGAGACCCACGCGGGGTCACCGTCGCAGTTGTCGGTGTCATTCATGGCAACGAAGAAGCTGGCCTTCTCATTACCGATGAACTGTTGAACATGCAGGTGCCTAAGGGTGTGAACCTGTGGGTAATCCCAACAATCAATCCAGACGGAACTGCATTAAATCGTCGAGGAAACGCAAATCGCGTAGACCTCAATAGAAATTTTCCATATGGGTGGGCAAAGATTGGGCAGCCGGGGTACTGGCAGTATGCGGGACCAAGTCGCGCATCTGAGCCAGAGACAAAAGCTCTCGTGAGTTTCTTTCGTGAAATCAAACCTGCCTTAGGGCTGTGGTATCACCAGGACTTGAACATCATTTCTCCTGGTGTTGGTTTCGAAGGTGAAATTCGGGCTCGGTACGGCGCAATTACTGGTCTGCCGATGAAGCGAATTACGGGTGGCACCTACACGGGTGTTGCTGCAACTTGGCAGAAGAAAGGTCTGAAGAACTCCATGGCGTTTGTTGTGGAGCTTGGCAAAACATTGAATACCGAAGAAGCCAAAGTACACGCCAGTGCGGTGCTCGATATTTCAATGATGCTAAGAGACGCTTCATCTAGCAAACTAGGCAAGTGAGTATTCCAAAGCAACGCGCCGTCATCTTGATGGGATTTGGCATTGGTGCCGGATTGCTATCCGGAATGTTTGGCCTTGGTGGCGGCATCATCATTGTTCCGGGCTTGATGTTTGCACTTGGCATGGATCAGCGGCGTGCACACGGCACTTCGCTCGCTGGAGTATTCCTCATTTCACTTTCCAGCTTTTTCTCGTATTGGACACACGACCATATTGATTGGCCTGTTGTGCTGTGGTTGTCAATTGGTTCCGTTGCCGGATCGCTTGTTGGTGCCGAATTATTGAATCGGCTTTCAAAGCGCACGCTAACGATTGCATTTATTGGCATTCTCGTTATTGCTGGTGTTCGGATGTTCTTCAAGATTGATTCGTCAGGTGAAATGATTTTGAATGCACCAACTGCTGCTTGGCTCGTCGTAATCGGATTAGTCGTGGGTGCACTTGCAGGAATGCTTGGCATTGGCGGAGGGCTGATGTCAGTTCCAATTCTGGTTATCTTTTTCCATGTTTCTCCGGCAGTCGCAAAGGGCACTTCTCTCGCGGTAGTTATTCCCACAGCGTTCTCCGGAACTCTCCAAAACCTACGAAACAAGAACAGTGACCTCACTGCAGCAGCAATCGTGAGCTCAACGGGAATTGTTGCCGCTATTGGCGGAAGTTGGATTGCGGCTCGCATGAACGACTCAGTTTCTAATTTCCTCTTCGCAGTTCTGCTGATTTTTATTGCAGGGAGAATGTTGTTACAACTGCGTGGGCAACAAGAAATCACGCCAATAGGCGAGTAATTTCGATCAACTTTTCGTATTGATTGATTTCGTTATACATATGAGCTGAAAGTCGAACATAGGTTTTGTCGCGTACGGTCATGCACATGCACTCAGTATTCAGTTCTAACCCTGCTCGTTCGACAAGTGAATCAATCTGCGGCTTGGTAAGAGGCTGATTAAGAGGTAATTGCACCATCCGTAACCATGGTGCCTCAATGGTTTCTCCCAAGTGATTGTCAGTTTTCCAAGCATTTCGTAGAAGTGCAGCCGCGCCATCGGCAACATTTCGATTGTGGATATCACGCTGCAGGTAAGGCCATTGTTCCTGGAATGCGATTGCCGCAGGTACTGAAAGGTATGCCGAATAGTCGCTCGTGCCTTGCCATTCAAACGATGTAGGGAAACCATCCTCAAAACCCCACGATGGGGCAAGCGGCTTCATCATTGTGCGAATCTCTGGTGACCCACAGATAAGTGCAGCAGCGGGTCGTGGTGCGCATAACCATTTATGCAAATTGCCAACCCACACGTCGTGCGTGTTTGGCAATGGGTGCTCGAGCATTCCTGCTGAATGGGCAGCATCAATTACGAACTTGGCCTGCGGATGTGTTGAGCGAATTGAGGCGATGATGTCGTCAACAGGGAAGAGCACTCCCGTTTCGGAGGTGATGTGGTCGAGCACGACAACGATCGGATCACCATTGCTCGGTAACAATGCGCGAATTCGTGAACTGATGATTTCAGCAGTCACCTCGTGTGGGTACACAACTTTGGCGACCGAATAGGTGGCATTACTGCGGACGGCGACATGTTGCATTCCAAGTAGCACTCCGCCATAGCCAAGCGAAGTAGCAACGAGGTGAGTATGTTGATTACGAGATGTCGCTTCGTCAACTAATGCTTGTACAGCAGTGACGACTCCTTGAGACGCATTTGGTACGAACGCAAAATGTTCCGGAGCGACACCAAACCAATAAGCCACAATATGTCGCGCTTCAATCATCATTTGCGGAAGTTCAAACCGAAACCAATGGTTGGGATTGCTATTTGCGCGGTCAATAAATGTGTTTTGTACGTCTTGAACTGAAACAGGAACGGCACCGTACGAACCGTGGTTGAGATACGCGATGGACTTGTCTAGTTGCCAAAGTGCAGCATGTTCATTCTGCGAAACAGTCACCCTATGAAGGTAACCGATCAATGATTGTCCGGTGAAGAACGCCGTTGGTGCTGATCAGTGAATTTGCGCGCCAATCTGCATTGCCAAATCTGTCGGTGACCGTTCCTCCAGCTTCTTGAATGATTGGATAAATGGCAGCGTTGTCGTATGGGGCGAGACCGATTGCGTCAATGGCAATGTCGATTGCACCTTGGGCAACGAGCATGTGCTGCCAAAAATCTCCAAAACCCCGCGAACGCAGCGCGTCAACTTGCAACTGCTGCAGGTTCGACAACCCGCCAACTTTTTCCCAGCCCTTGTTCGGAGTGGTGCTCACATGTGCTTCGTTCATGCTGTCAACACTTGAGACATGTATACGTGAGCCGTTGAAATACGCGCCATCACCATGTGATGCCCACCAACGCATGCCCAGTGCTGGGGCAGACACCACACCGAGCACGGGAACTTCGTTGTGTACGAGGGCAATGAGCGATCCCCAAACGGGAACTCCGCGAATGAAATTGGTGGTGCCGTCTATTGGGTCGATAACCCATACGAACTGAGCATCTTGTGGTCCACTGAGTCCGTGTTCTTCGCCATATAGCCCGAAGTCGGGGGTTGCTCTGCGAAGTACGGAGGAAATTGCGGTTTCCGTGTTTTGGTCAATTTCGGTGACTTCACTGTTATCCATTTTCCGCGAAACGGTGAAGTCCCCGTTTCTGAACCCGGCAAGACTTACTTCGTCTGCAGCGTAGGCAGCGCGAAGTGCGGTTTCTAGGTAGTGCTTATTTACAGACAAGTCTTTGGACATTTGCGGCGATGCCTTCGGCATCAAGTCCAATCCGCGAAAGAATGGCGTCTGGCTTTGCTTGTGGAATGAACTGCTTCGGAATGCCAAGCACTTCAATGGTTGGACGATTGGATTCCGAAGCATGCGTAACTACATCCGCAATCGTCATACCAATTCCGCCTTCGCGAATTCCATCCTCCACCGTGATGACCACCTTGTGGGCTGCGGCATCAACAATCATGGACTGATCAAGTGGTGCACAGGAGCGCACATCCCACACCGTTGTGGCAATTCCCTGCGCTGCAAGTAAGGCAGCCGCTTCTAGCGAGGGTCCAACCATTTTGCCGATAGCCAAAATGCAGACATTTTTTGATTCGTCAACTAAAAGCTTGCGCGCAGCAAGTCCTGAACCAACATCAGATGAATCAACACTGCGAGCCTTGCCCTTTGGATACCGGATAACTACAGGACCTTCATTTGTCAGTGTGAGTGCATCTTTCAGCATCTGTTCAACTTCTTGCGTGCTTGAAGGTGCGAGAACTCGCATGCCCGGAACTTTTGACAACAGTGCCATGTCGTAGATGCCGTGGTGACTAGGGCCGTCGTCTCCGGTTATGCCGGCGCGATCAAGACAGAAAACAACTGGTAGTCGATGTAACGCAACGTCGTACACGACTTGATCCCAAGCGCGATTTAGAAATGTTGAGTACAGCGCAACCACTGGGCGCATGCCACCCATTGCCATTCCTGCAGCCGCAGTTACTGCGTGTTGTTCTGCAATACCCACGTCAAAGAATCGATCGGGGAATTGCTCTT
Source organism: Ilumatobacteraceae bacterium (assembly GCA_023263465.1). Taxonomy (GTDB): domain Bacteria; phylum Actinomycetota; class Acidimicrobiia; order Acidimicrobiales; family Ilumatobacteraceae; genus UBA3006. Next base: position 2,865 of record JALQWV010000015.1, on the reverse strand, counting down.
GAAATTGAATGAGACCAGTCGGCCCAGGCATGGCTGCAGTAATAGCAACGATGCGTGGATCGTCTTTTGCCAGTTCAACGATCGTGTTGGAAAACGCTTCGGTGTAGCCGGTTGGCACCGACTTTGAAGGACCGGTTGCTGGATTGAAAACGGGTGCATCGTGCAAATGCTTTTCGTCATCGTCTTCCGCGGGCAAGTATCCGCGACCTTTCTGTGTGATTACGTGAATCACAATTGGCCCTTCCTCTACCCGTTGTTGCGCTGAATGCAGGGCGTGTTCGAGCGCTTCCAAGTCATGACCATCAATTGGACCGATGTAACGAACACCGAGTGCTTCGAAGAATGCTGGTGGCTGCAGAAATTCGCGAACTCCGGCTTTAAATGCTTCCATGCCTCGTTCGGCTTGTGTTCCGATGATGGGCAGATTTTTCAAAAAGTTTTCAATCTTGCGTTGACGGCGAACATACACAGGGTTCAAGCGAATATCGGTCAATTTGTTGGACAATGCACCTTGACTCAGGTTCGAAACGGTTGGCGCATAACTGCGTCCATTGTCGTTTAGCACCACAATCACTCGCTTGCCACTGTGCCCCAGGTTGTTCAGGGCTTCGTATGCCATGCCACCCGTCATTGAGCCGTCACCTATGACGGCAACAATGTGTCGACGATCGATTGACTGCCCGGCGTCTCGCGCTACAGCCAGACCATATGCATAACTCAGCACGGTACTTGCATGGCTATTTTCTATGAAGTCGTGGATGCTCTCTTCACGACTTGGGTAACCAGAGATTCCATCGGCCTGACGCAATTTGTTGAACCCTGTACGTCTGCCAGTAACGATTTTGTGAATGTATGCCTGATGGCCGGTGTCCCACAAAATGGCGTCTCGCGGAGAATCGAATACGCGGTGCAGTGCAAGCGTCAGTTCAACTGCTCCGAGGTTCGAACCAAGGTGGCCGCCGGTTTCTGACACTGCACTGACGACAAACTCGCGAATTTCGTCTGCGAGCGCCTCGAGCTGAGGGAGTGTGAGTGGCCGCAGATCACTGGGCTGGCGAATATCTGCGAGGGCCATAGCGTTCAACGCTATCCCCGCTAGAGCGCAGGGTGAGAAGCCATGCGGGCATCTAAACGGCGGTGATTCCAATTATGGAGCCAGGTGCCAATGACATATCCAAGTCCAAAAACGAGTAATCCACCGAGTCCGTCTAACCAAAAGTGATTACCGGTGACCACTATGCAGAGCAGAGTTGTGGCGGGGTAGAGGAACAAGGCAATACGTGCCCAACGTCTCTTTGCAATCGGCCACAAAGCAAACACGCACCAGGTGGACCAGCCAATATGCAATGAAGGCATTGCTGCATATTGATTGGACAATGATGCTGCAGGACCTTCATTGAACGCCCAGGGTCCACCAAACTCGGCAACGGTGTCTACAAATCCAAAGTTCTCTGCACCGTTGTAATTGCGTAGTTCATGTTCAATACAGGCACCACCAAAACCGCCGTTCTTCGTTGGGCACTGCTCATCGAGCAAACGTGGTGGCATAAGTGGAAAGAGCACAAAACCGATAATGGCGAGTCCGGTCATAGCAGCAAGGACATTTCTCCACTGAGCAAACACGTCTGGTCGCCGCTTGAACAACAAAATGAACACTCCCAATGTGACAAAGAAGTGAGCCGTGCCGTAGTAGGTATTCATTAACTTGATGAACCACACATGTGGCAAGAAAAAATCTTGAATTGATTCTTCGTGGTATAGCCCAAGTGCACGCTCAATTCGAATGACGCGAACAGCGTTGGTAAACGAATGGAGAGGAACATCAACGCCGTTGACCAAAGCAGATCCAAACTGATTACGGATCAAGGTATAGATCGCATAGAAAACTGAAACAATCAACGCTTCCTTCCACCACAATGTGCGATGGTGGCGAGGTAGTGCGACGCTCGTCATGGGTTCAGAGGCGGCGTTCACGTCATAAATCGTACGCCGAGTTGAGGCACGCCAAGCCGCAGCCCAATCACCTTCGGTAGGATTGGAGCATGTCCTTACGCACCGATTCGCCACTTGTTGAACCCGATGTCATTGCCCGAGTGCTTGCGAAAGGTCGAAGTACTGGCGCTGAATTCTCAGAAATTTATGTTGAGGATAAGCGCTCTACATCTGCTGGGTTGGACGACGGAAAAGTGGAGCAGGTAACCAGTGGTCGAGATCGAGGTGCAGGAATTCGTGTGATTGCTGGTGATACCACGGGTTTTGCTCATACATCAGATCTCTCGGAGCGTGGCTTGCTGGCCGCGGCGGAAGCTGCCGCAGCAGCAGCCAAACAGGGCGATGGCGGAGTGCACACCATTGCGTTACAACCCGTGTTTCGTCACCCGGTGAACACCATCGTTCAATTTCCTGACACGGTTGCAAAAGCGCGCAAAGTTGAACTCTTGCAGCGTGCTGATGCTGCTGCCCGTGGAGTTCACGGTGCAATTGTTCAAGTTTCTGCAGGTTATGGAGATTCCATCAAGCAAATTCTCATTGCAAACTCTGACGGAATTTTCAGTGCAGACGAGCAAGTGCGCACATTGATGCGCGTGAGTGTCATTGCTAACGGTGATGCAGGAATGCAAACGGGTTACAACTCACTTGGTCACACCATTGGGTTTGAAGTTTTTGATGAACACGACGTTGAAGAACTCGCAATTCGTGCAGCACAACAAGCGATCACCAAGCTGCAGGCGCGGCCAGCACCATCGGGTGCCATGCAAGTAGTCATCAAGCAGGGCTCCGGAGGAGTGTTGTTCCACGAAGCATGTGGACACGGTTTGGAAGCAGACCTGGTGGCCAAGGGTGCCAGCGTGTACGCAGGTCGTG
>JALQWV010000112.1 GCA_023263465.1 Ilumatobacteraceae bacterium | reverse complement strand
CAGTTGCGTGGTACACGAATATTGGGGTTATTCCGTACAGCGATGCGCTGATGAGTCCAAGAACAACACCAAGGACTCCACGGTTTTTTAACACATGGAAAAACTAGTCGCTGGAGTTAAGGCTTTATGCCTGCGGCTTTGTCGCGTTCTCGGTCACGAGAAATTACGCTGCGTGCAATTCGCAGTCCGATGAACGCCATGCCAGCGATCAATATTCCAAAAACTGCAAGTTGCATGGCTCCTCCGCGATCGCCACTGAGTACTGGCTTGGTTCCACAACCCGGTTTTGGATACAAACCAACGCACGCGCTGTAATCCATTCCGTTTAGTAAGTCGGGAATAGTGGTTGCACTTGTTGTATCAATTGGCTGGGTGCTTTCTGAACTCACCTCTGTATCGTCACACTTCTTGGGCCTAATTGCCAGTCCTCAACTAAGGTCATGGGTCTCTATGGCTTCCGAATCGACAATGCAGCCAGCTGTTCTGGTGGTTGATTTTGGGGCCCAATATGCCCAGTTAATAGCGCGGCGAGTGCGCGAGGCTCAGGTGTATTCAGAAATCGTGCCCCATCGCATTACTGCTGCAGAAGTGCGCCAGCGTAAGCCAATTGGCATCATTCTGTCGGGTGGTCCGGCAAGCGTGCACGTTGAAGGTGCGCCGCTTCTCGACCCAGAGATTTACGAACTAGGCATTCCTATTTTGGGTATCTGCTATGGATGCCAACTGATTGCACAGCAATTGGGTGGAGAAGTGGCTCGTGGTGGACGAGGAGAATATGGGCGAACTACCTTGCAGCGCATTACGGGCTCAGCTTCGCAGTTGCACCACGACGCAATTCCTGCACAGCTCAGTGTGTGGATGAGTCACTTTGATGCAGTATCAGTGTTGCCAAACGGGTTTGTTGCAACAGCGAGTACGCCAGATGCACCAATGGCAGTTATTGAAAACCCGACTCGCAAAATCTGGGGCGTGCAGTATCACCCGGAAGTCGGGCACACCGAACATGGTCAAGACGTATTGGATCAGTTCTTGCACCAACTTGTTGGAGCAGAGCGCTCGTGGACCATGTCGTCCATCGTTGACGACCAAGTTGCGGCAATACGCGAACTTGTTGGCAGTGAGCGAGTGATCTGCGGACTTTCTGGCGGAGTCGATTCAGCAGTGGCTGCAGCGTTAGTGCATAAAGCAATTGGTAATCAGTTGACGTGTGTCTATGTGGACATCGGGTTGATGCGCAAGAACGAAAGCGCGCAAGTTGTTGAAACGTTTAAGCGCAACATGGGTATTGAATTGATTCACGTTGATGCTGGTGCGCGATTCTTTGAAAAACTCAAGGGCATAACCGAGCCAGAAGCTAAACGTAAAGCAATTGGTGAAACCTTTGTTCGAATATTTGAAGAACATACGGGCGGAATCACTGATGCAAAATTCTTAGTGCAAGGAACGCTGTACCCCGATGTTATTGAAAGTGGCGGCGTTGATGGAACGGCAAGCGTGATCAAGAGTCATCACAATGTTGGCGGGCTACCAGATGATATGACTCTAAAGTTGTGTGAACCCCTGCGCACGCTGTTTAAAGATGAAGTGCGCAAGGTTGGGACTGAACTTGGTTTGCCAGATGAGATTGTGTGGCGTCAGCCGTTCCCAGGCCCGGGTCTTGGCGTGCGCATCGTTGGTGAAGTCACACCAGACAAAGTTGCAATGTTGCAAGAAGCCGATGCAATTGTGCGAGAAGAAGTGAAACTCGCAGGTTTAGAGCGCGAGATATGGCAAGCATTTGCCGTGCTCGCAGATATTCGCTCAGTTGGTGTGATGGGCGACGAGCGTACGTATGGTCGACCGATCATCATCCGCGCAGTTACGAGTGAAGATGCAATGACAGCCGACTGGGCACGTTTGCCCTACGACTTGCTCGAGAAGATGTCGTCGCGCATCATCAATGAGGTCAAAGGCATTAACCGAGTGGTCTACGACGTCACGTCTAAACCACCAGGAACCATTGAGTGGGAATGAATAACAGCCTTACTGACTTGCCAAATATTGGAAAGGCAATTGCATCTGACTTGAAGAAAATTGGAATCAGTTCTTCCTCCGAGCTTGCGAAGCGTAATCCGCTATTGGTGTTTGAAGAATTGCGCAAAGTTATGGGGCAACGTCATGATCCATGTGTCTATTACACGCTGCTTTCTGTAAAACACTTTTTGCAGACCGGAGAGTCGCTTCCGTGGTGGAAATTTACAGAACAAGGGAAAATTGACTTGCATCGGGATGTAGAACGATAAAAGCTCGTAATTGTAGGGCTTTTGCCCGAATGACATAACACCGCAGCTATCGGTACAATGAAGGCATCATGATCCGTGACGCCATTGGGCGTATACGTCGAAGCGCACCAACATTGGTGGCCATCATCCTCACCACCTCGGTGGCTGTGGGTTACCCCGATGCGCCCGTCAACGCGATTGGAAAATTTCCGATGACAGGTTCGTCGAGTGATGAACAGCAGCGAGTAAATCAGATCATTGCTGAGTTGGATCGATTAGGTGAACAAATCGACGCGCTCGGCGAAGATTATTCACTTGCAGTGAATGACATGGAAGACATTGCAGTTGAAATCAAGAACACTGAGAAACGAATTGCAGAAAAAGAAGCTGAGCTTTCCACGATGCAGGGAGAACTCAAGCAACTTGCTTTGAAGACATTTACACATGGTGGATTGTCAAGTGGCTTGTCAAGCATTCTTGGCTCAACAAGTTCGCTGAGCGACATTGTTCGGAAAAAGTATTTAACTGGCGTTGCGTTGAATACAGGTGTCGGAAACACCGATGCTCTACAGGGTGTTATCGATGACTTAGCGAAAGAGCGTGCAACTTTAGAAAAGCAAAAGAAGAAGGCTGAAGCTGCTGCGAATTTTGCGGCATCACAGTTAGATAGGGCAGAGGCACTTGCTGCAACTTACGAGCAGAAGCAGGCACAGGCAGAGCGCGAGCTTGGTGCGGCATTGCGAACGGAGCGTCAGCGTCGTGAAGCTGCAGCATTAGAGGCAGCACAGGCAGAGGCTGCAAAGTTCAAGGGAGCGAAATACGCCAACGTTGCACCGGCATCGTCAAAGGCCGGCGCGGCGATTCGCGCAGCGCTTTCACAGTTGGGCGTTCGATATCGATTTGGCACTAAGGCGCCTGGAGTTTCATTTGACTGTTCTGGGCTCACCTCTTGGGCTTGGGGGGTGGCAGGAGTGGGCATTCCTCGCACCTCCCGTACGCAGTACGCAGGTTTGAATCGCATTCCAACTGCTGCCATTCAGCCGGGAGATTTGATTTTTAGCGGGTATCCAATCCACCACGTAGGCATGTATTTAGGAAACGGTCAAATGGTTCATGCTCCCCGCACTGGTGATGTAGTGAAGGTGAGTGCCGTGTACTGGTCTCGCGTAGTAGGAGTAGTTCGGCCAAGATAGTAGGTATGACCGTTTCACTTCCAGGCTGGAATCATTCAACGTTTGCTCATGCAGATGTGACGCATGAGCTGTATCGAAAAGGCAATGGACCAGCTGTCATTGTGGTTCATGAAATTCCGGGCATCACGCCAAAGGTGTTGGACTTTGCCGAACGAGTTGTTGCGCAGGGATTCACGGTGGTGATGCCGTTACTTGTTGGTGAGGTGGGGCGTGAACCTTCTGGTAGGTATATCGCTTCGTCAATGAGCAAAATTTGTATATCCAGCGAGTTCACCACCATGGCAATGCACAAGACATCGCCAATTATTGCGTGGTTGCGCGCACTTGCGCAGCAGATTCATGGTGAGGTTGGTGGTGCTGGTGTGGGTGCAGTCGGCATGTGCTTTAGCGGTGGATTTGCGCTTGGAATGATGGTGGATGACATCATGGTCGCTCCTGTGCTTTCGCAACCATCGATGCCATTTGCAATTGGATCAAAGCGATCAGCAGACCTTAACCTCAGCCCAAGTGATGAAGCTCGAATTGTTGAGCGTGCGCAAGCGGGATGTCAGGTTTTAGGTTTGCGATTTACCGGCGACAAACTGGTCGGCACACGTTTTGATTCGTTGCGCAAGCTTCTCGGCGATGCATTTATTGCAGTTGAATTTCAGTCATCCACAAAGCAAGATCATTCCGTGCTCACCGAACAGATTCAGGAAGAGGGAGTGACTCGAGTGCTTGAGTTTTTGAAATCAAAACTGCTGGGTTGATCACTTTTCAATTTTCACGACAAAGCGCGAGTCGCGAAAGCTTTTCAAACTGTGCAGAGCCTTGCTCGCGGTGGTGCACTCGGTAACAAGGTGGCGCGCGAGTCTGCCCTTCGCGGCTTTGGCATCGTGGCCTCCAGCTTTTCCCGACTTCTCATTCAGTCCAACAACGAAGTATTCACCAATCATGTCTAAATCAAGTGTGAAAGCCGCACGATGTTCTTGCGGTAGCAAATCAATTACCACTGCTCCTTTGAACGTCTTGTTTAAAGTTTCCGATAATGGGTCATGCCACCACTTTGATAACAAACCAAATGGCGCAAAACGAGATCCCATTTTCAGTCGGTAATCGGGAACAGGGTCTGCCGCACTCACTGCGCCAAGCAATCCAGAAATCACCACAATGCTGTTGAGCGCGCGGGAGCGTTGCGCTGAAGAGAGTGAAGCAAGGTCAAGATGATCCCACACAACGCCGGTGTATCGCTCGTATGCAGGAAGTATTGGGGCTCCGCGCAGTGATGAGTTTGCATTTTTGGCGCGCGCGAGGTGTGCCTTGCTTACACCAAGGAGTTTTTCGTCGCCACCTTTTACTTTTTTCAACTGCTCAACTAGTTCACTTCGCTGAGTCTGAAGTTGCTTTCCAAAAACACCAGAATTTTCGCGCCATTTTGCTGCAGCGGAACCTCCCATTGCTTTGCCTTCGGAGGGAGGTAACAAAATAATCAGTGATGCCACGACACGAAAGTCTGCCTTACCCATGAGTATCCTTTGGTCATGGCAACCGTAAAACCAGTACAAAGTTGGGAAACCGACTGGGACCACGCAGATCCTGCTTACAACCAGAACGCACACCAAATTTGGGAACAATTGCGTGGTACATGCCCAGTGGCCCACACTGAACGCTATGGCGGAGCCTGGTTGCCAGTAAAACATGCTGATGTCTCCGCAATAGCTCGAAATACCGATCATTTTTCGTCCGAAGGTGCTGTTCTTGCTAATCGACCACCTCGTGAGGAATGGGTTTCACTAGCCCCAATCGGAGCTGCTCCGCCCATTACTTCAGACCCACCGTTTCACGCAGATGCACGGCGACTGTTGCTCCCAGCATTCAGCCCGCAAGTAGTTGCTGAATGGGAACCAGAAATTCGTCGCCTGTGCAATGAACTCATTGACAACATGGGCGACCTCGAAGTTGTCGACGCAGCAGAGCAGTACGCACAAAATATTCCTGTGTATGTCATTGCGCGCATGCTTGGACTGCCGCTCGAGGACAGCGATTATTTCCGCGAAACCGTGCACTTGGTGCTCGAAGAAATTGGTGCGGAGTTCGGTGAGCGCCAGGGCGCTTTCGAAAAACTTGATGCGTATCTCAGCATGCATGTTCAAGATCACATCAATAATCCGAAAGATGACCTAATCGGCTTTTTGCTCAATGCAAAGATCTACGATCAACCGCTATCACCCCAACATGTGGTTGGCACCATTATTTTGCTCATGGTTGCAGGCATTGACACGACGTGGAGCTCAATTGGTTCATCCATTTGGCACCTTGCACAACATCCTTCTGACTTGCAGCGAATGGTGAGTGAGCCAGAACTCTTGCCAACAGCAATTGAAGAACTCTTGCGCATGTATGCACCAGTCACCATGGCGCGAATTGTTACCCAGGACACCGAAATTGGTGGCTGCCCAGTAAAGCGTGGCGACTCGGTTTTGCTTCCCTTCCCAGCAGCTAACCGAGACCCAGAGGTTTTCCCAAATGCCGACAAGGTCATTATTGATCGTGAAGAGAACCGACATGTCGCCTTCGGACTTGGAATTCATCGATGCCTCGGCTCCAACCTTGCCCGTCTTGAACTACGAATTGCAGTTCAAGTGTTTATCCAGCGCTTTCCACAGTTTGAACTTGCAGACCCAAGCGCTGTTACATGGAGTCTCGGTCAGGTACGTGGTCCGCGCAAATTGCCAGTGCGTGTAAAGCAACGCGCGTAATTCGTGTCGCATTCGCAACCACCATCCGGCGTTGACCTGGATGCGCTAAATCCAGATCAACGCGATGCGGTTCTGCATCCAACCGGCCCATTGCTCGTTGTTGCTGGTGCGGGTTCGGGCAAAACTCGTGTTCTTACTCAACGAATCGCGCATCTTATTGCTCATGGCGCACACCCCATGCATATTTTGGCAATTACGTTCACTAACAAGGCTGCACAAGAAATGCGTGATCGTGTGCAGGCTCTCGTTGGCCCAGTTGCTAAGCAAATGTGGGTTAGCACGTTTCACTCGGCTTGTGTTCGAATATTGCGCGCTCAAGCGGAGCACCTCGGATACCCGAAAACGTTTTCTATTTATGATCAATCCGACGCTCAGCGTTTAGTTGGATATTGCATACGTGATCTTGGACTTGACCCAAAGAGGTATAGCGCTCGCGGTGTGCAAGCTCGCATCAGTTTGTGGAAGAACGAACTGATCATTCCGCACGATGCCGCGCAACAAGTGAACAATTCGATTGACCAGAAATATGTCGATGTATATCGCGAATATCAAAAGCGACTAGAACGCGCTGGGGCAATGGATTTTGACGATTTGCTTACCAACGTGGTGCGCTTGTTCCGTCAACACCCCGACGTATTACGTGTGTATCAGGAGCGCTTCAAGCACATTCTCATTGACGAATATCAAGACACCAACACGGCACAGAATGCCATTGTGGTCATGCTTGGAGCGATGCATCACAACGTCTGCGTGGTGGGCGACTCCGACCAAAGTGTGTATCGCTTTCGTGGCGCAGACTTCCGCAATATCTTGGAATTCGAGAATGCATTTCCCGAAGTAACCACTGTGGTGCTCGCCCAGAATTATCGAAGCACACAAACCATTTTGGATGCCGCAAATGCCGTCATCACGAATAATGCAGGGCGTAAACCCAAAGACTTGTGGACCGATCAGGGTAAAGGCGAAAAGATAGTTCGCTATTTCGCTAATGACGAATTTGATGAAGCTAATTGGGTGATTGCCAAATTGAAAGAGTTGCATGATGATGAGCATCGAAAGTGGAGCGATCTTGCGGTGTTCTACCGGACCAATGCGCAAAGCCGTGTTCTCGAAGAATCGTTAACCCACGGGGGAGTTCCCTACAAGGTGGTTGGCGGAACCAAGTTCTACGATCGCCGTGAAATTAAAGACGCTCTCGCGTATTTGCGTCTTGCTTCTAACCCACTTGATGAAGTGAGCATAAAGCGTGTGCTCAATGTGCCAAAGCGTGGAATTGGCGACACCACAGTCAACAAAGTCGATGCATATGCAAATGAAACGGGCATCTCATTTGCTCTCGCTTTGCGCCGGGCTTCCGAGGCGGGAGTGGGTGCTGCTGGCGTGCGTGGAATCACAAACTTCATACAACTTATAGATGAGTGCCAATCCATGTTGGAAGAAGGCCCCGGTCCAGTACTGCGACATGCCATGGAACGAAGTGGATATCTTGCTGAACTTGTTGCCGAAGACACGATTGAGTCTGCAGGTCGGGAAGAAAACGTGCAAGAGCTCATCGGTGTTGCCAGTGAATTCATGCAAGTAGATGAATTCCTTGAACAAGTTGCGCTCGTTGCCGACACCGATCAAATTGATTCAGAAAATCACGTCACGCTCATGACGCTTCACTCAGCTAAGGGTCTTGAGTACCCGATTGTCTTCATTGTTGGAGTTGAGGAAGGCATTTTCCCGCACAACCGTGCGCTAACCGACCCGGTGGA
>JALQWV010000122.1 GCA_023263465.1 Ilumatobacteraceae bacterium | reverse complement strand
TACCGCTGAGCAGGTTATGGCGAGCCGAATAGGTACGTAACTACCAATTAATCCGGCAAGTCCAGTTGACAACAGAATTCCACTAGTCGTGATAGAAGACGATGCAGCGAAGACTCTGCCACGTTCATGTTCCGAGGTGTGGCGGACAATGATTGGCGTTCCAAAAGCGTGCAGCCCGGTAAGACCGGCACCATTAATCCAGAATGCCACCATTGCGACATACACATTTGGTGAGAGACCGTAAAGAAACATGCCGGACGCAGATGTAGTCGCAGAGATGATGAGGCATGTTGTGTCCTTGAGCGCAATATTTACGCGGCTCAGCACAAAACCAGTGACCACCATGCTGAGACCAAGAGAAGCCATGACTAGTCCATACTGCGATGCGGCTCCCTTCAATATGTCGGTAATGAGAAAAATCCCAAGCACTTCATTTATTCCCGCGGACATATTGAATGCAGCCAACAAAATGATTGATGCTACGAGAACTGGGGCACTCAGTAATTGTTTAAAACCACGAATTGAGTCGCGTCTAGTGATTTTTTCTAGACCCGGTTTTCTGTCATTCTGCAGTGTTGCTGCAAATACCCCAACGACAAAGAAAGTAAATGCGTCAATGAGTAACGCAGTTGATGGTTCAAACTTTTGGACGAGAAATCCACCAATTCCAGATCCAAACACAATGGCGAATGATCTGTGCGTCTGGATGAATGCATAGGTTCGTGTCAACTCGTTGGAAGGAACAAGAGAGGGAATGAGCGCCTGCCATGCTGGCGCAATGATGGTGCCTCCTACGGCAAGCAAAAAAACGCAAATGTAGAGAACTACGCCGTGCGATAAGGCTAAACAGATTGCTATGCACGTCTGAATGATTGAAACCCTGGTGATGAGTTGCTTTGTCGGAAATCGATCAACAATTGAACCCGAATATGGTGCAAGGAGAATGCGCGAAAGAGAGTACAGAGCAAAAATTGCAGAAATTGCTATCGGGCCGGAATCCTTCACTCGAAAGAGCAAGGCAATCAGAGCCATTTCGTCGCCCATTTCTGAAATGAGTCGCGAGATTGCAATGGCTCTAATGTCGCGCGGTCGTTGTATGTGTTTTGTCATTTGTAGTTGATCACTTTTGCATATGCGAAAACGAGAAGGGACGACCCTTTCGGGTCGTCCCTTCATTCTTGACTAGAAGTTGTACTACTGAATTACTTAGTAAAACCAATCTTGGTGTAGTCAAGGCTGGTGAAGCCCCACGAACCCATGTTGGCGATCTTCTTGTCAGTAGCTGTCACGTTTGGACGCTGGTAAGTGATCATGGAGTGACCAACTTCCCAAACCAACTTGTCAGCCTTATTTGCAAGTGCACAACGCTTCACAGGATCGAGTTCCTGGTTGGCCTTTGTGAACAGGTTGTCAATGGCAGCGCTACCGATCTTGCCGTAGTTCTGTTCACCCGTCGTGGTCAAAATGCCTGTTGCACCTGAAATTGGGAATACTCCACCAATCCATGAGAACACGGTCATTTCGAAGTTTCCTGGGGTGATGTACTTCGAGAAGAAGTCAGCAAGTGGCACCGTGTTAATGGTCAAGGTGATTCCTGCTGGAGCCAGCATTGCTTGCATCAACTGTGCTTCCTGAGCGCTCGTTGGAACGCCTGAAGGAATGGTGATGGCAATCTTCAATTCCTGGCCTGCCGCATTCTTACGTGGGCTTCCCTTCCATCCCGCAGCATTCAACATGGTGTTGACTCGCTGGAGGTTCTGGGTTCCATAAATGCCGGCATTGTTGGTGTAGCAGGAGAGACCCTTCACAAACACGTGGTTGTCAAGCGAACTTGCAGTCGGGTCGATTGGTCCGATCATTGCTTTAGCAATGGTGCTGCGATCAATGGACATCATGATTGCCTGACGAATAGTTGGGTCAGCGCTGATAGCCGTTGCTGAACCAAAAGTCATGTGACGGTAGTTCGGTGCCTTTGAAACGTGAACCGAAACTCCTGCAAGATCTTTTGCTCGCTGGTAGTTGGTTGCGTTTGGCCCAATGTCGATGTAATCAACTTCACCGTTTGCGAGCGCGTCCAACTGGGTTGCAGGTGGAATTGCGCGGTACACAATCTTGTCAAGTACCGGCTTGTCGCCCCACCACTTAGGGTTTGGCACGAGGGTGACGGTTGAGCCAGCCTCGTCAGTTGCCGAGTACTTGAATGGACCAGCTGTAACTGTTGGTGCAGTCAACCATGATTTGTTGAATGCATCTGGAGTTGCAGTAACTGAAGCTGGGAGCAATCCACCGAAGAGACCTTGCCAGTCGGCATAAATGTTCTTGAAGGTAACTACTACTTGGTTCTTTGACTTTCCGGCCTTAACCGAAGCGATGTCTTCGTAACCAGTGGTTGAAACTGATTCATACGCCTCGTTCGTTCCGTTGTTTGCTTTCCACATGCCTACAAAGTCAGCAAGACCGACAGGCTTGCCGTCGCTCCATACTGCCTTTGGATTCAAGGTGTAGGTCACCACTTGTGGCTTCTTTGAGGTGAGTTCTACCTTGCTTGCGTAATTGGTATCAACAACGAGAGCACCGGTCTTATCGACAGAGAAATATCCTGGTTGCGTTGCGCCCATGATGTAACTGGTGTCGGCGGTGTTTCCGTCAATATGACTGGTGTTGAAGTTGTCAGGCAAGTTATTGATTGCCCAAACAAATGTTCCACCTTTCTTTAACTTTGCAACAGGTTGTTCGTTGACGTCTGGTCCGTTGCCATCACCCTTTGCCGCACTTGCAGGAACTGAAGCGCTGAGCACGGGAAGCATGGCAATGGCAGCGACAACCGCGAACCTGCGGATGGACTGCTTTTTCATGTGTTCTCCTAAGTCGGATTGAGACAATAAAGCCTCGGATTTACTTGTTTACCTGCTGTTTACCATATACTCGGGGCGATCAAACCGAAACACCAGTGAGCTAAAAAAGCAGGGATATCTTGCTCAATTACATCTATAAGCGTTTTTTGAACTTCCTACTGCTCGTCGTTCTAGCCTCAACGATGGGCTATTTCCTTGCAGCAATTGCCTTAAATCCGCGGTCTAACTATGAAGGGCGAAACCCGCCAATTCCTGCGAGCTCCATAGAAAGCAAGCTGACGGCCCTCAATATGAATGACAAGACCCCTGTTGTGGAGAGATATTTCACCTGGGTGAGTGGGGTTGTCAAGGGCGATCTTGGAACGAGTTTGAATGAAAAGAGCGTGAACAGCGAGATCAGCCGTCGCATCTGGGTAAGTCTGCGTCTCCTCCTCATCGGGTCCATCCTGGGATCAGTCATTGGTGTAATCACGGGAGTGGTGAGCGCTGTTCGACAGTACAAACCGTTCGACCGATATTTCAGCATTACTTCCTACATCTTTTTGTCTGCGCCAGTTTTTCTCATTGCCCTGTTGCTGAAGTTTGGCGCCATTAATTTGAATAACAGACTCGGCTACACCTTGATTTACACGGTGGGTGAGTATTCTCCAGAGTTTCAAGGCGCTGGACTTTCGTCCATTGTTAATCGCATTCAGCACTTGATACTTCCGACTTTGTCCATTGCACTCGGTGGAATTGCTTTTTATTCTCGCTATCAGCGAAATGCAATGCTTGACGTTTTGAGTAGCGACCACTTGCGTACTGCTCGGGCAAAGGGTTTGACTAAACGTCAGGCATTGTTTAAGCACGGCTTACGAGTTGCAATTCTTCCTCTTACTACATTCTTTGCCTACTCGTTCGGTCTCTTGATCACTGGTGCTGCTTTCACAGAAACAATTTTTGGTTGGAATGGCATGGGCCAATGGTTCATTACTGCTGTTCAAGCCAACGACATCAACTCAACTGCGGCAGTAATTCTCTTCTCCTCGGTACTCGTGTTGCTTTCGGGCTTTCTTGCAGACATTGTCACTGCAGCCCTTGATCCGCGAGTGAGGTTGCGATGACCGATGTACTTCGCTTAACTCGCGGACAACTTGTTCGCCGACGATTTATGCGGAACAAACTTGCGGTCTTTGGACTTTGCAACTTGGTGTTCATGTTTCTGCTTGCGTTTTTGGGACCATACTTGAGCAAGCACAAGTGGGATGAACTTGATTTCATGTATTTGCTGCAACCGCCTTCAAGGGAACATTGGTTTGGTACAACCCAAATTGGTGGTGATGTCTTTGCACTTACGATGCGTGGTCTTCAAAAGTCGCTGATCATCGGATTGCTAGTAGCTATTTTCTCAACGGGAATTGCCGCAATTGTCGGTGCATTTGCTGGGTATCTCGGTGGAAAAATCGACAAGGCAATGATGTGGGTAGTTGACCTGCTACTGGTTCTTCCAGCCTTTCTTTTGATTGCCGTGATGTCCCCTCTATATAGAGGAAAGACATGGCTGGTGTTCGTCGTGCTATTGGCGGCATTTGGCTGGATGATTACCAGTCGAATTGTGCGAGGTATGGCCATGAGCTTGCGGGAACGCGATTTCATTAGGGCAGCCCGTTATATGGGAGTACCGACACGCACCATTGTGTTCCGCCATCTCATTCCAAACGTTGCGTCAATCTTGATCATCGCGGCAACCTTGGACGTCGGTGGCACAATCTTGAGCGAAACTGGACTCTCGTATTTGGGTTTTGGTATTCAACCACCTGATGTTTCCTTGGGAAGCTTGATTGCAGATGGCACAAACTCTGCGCTTACCTACCCCTGGTTGTTCTGTTTTGCTGGAGGAGCCCTGGTGCTCACCGTGCTTTCGGTCAGTTTTATAGGCGACGGTCTGCGCGATGCATTTGATCCGGGTGCTTCAACGGGAGCAAATTCATGAGCGATGCAATTATCCAAATCCGAAATCTTTCGGTGTCATTTCCAAGTGAATCGGGCACGGTTCAGGCCGTGCGCGAACTGAGCCTGGACATTCGGCCGGGGGAAGTTCTTGGTTTGGTCGGTGAGTCGGGGTCGGGCAAGTCGGTCACATCGTTGTCGATGATTGGGCTGTTGCCTCCAACAGCACGTGTAACTGGCGAAATTTTCTATGCAGGGACAAATTTATTGTCACTGTCAGATGACGAAATGTCGAAATATCGAGGAAGTGATATTGCAATGGTGTTTCAAGACCCATTGTCGGCGCTTAATCCTGTTCGCACTATCGGACATCAAATTGCTGAAGCGATTCTGATTCATAAAGACGTGACAGAAGAAGACGCCCAAAGGAGGGCCATTGAGTTGCTCGATGTCGTTGGCATACCCCGACCAGAAGAGCGCGTGAATTCTTATCCTCATGAATTTTCGGGCGGCATGCGTCAACGCGTCATGATTGCCTTGGCGATTGCAAACGAACCAAAAGTTCTTTTGGCTGACGAACCAACAACTGCACTTGATGTGACAGTGCAGGCTCAAATTCTTGAAGTATTACAACGTGCTCGTGACATAACGGGGGCGGCCATTGTGTTGGTGACTCACGACTTGGGCGTTGTGGCAGGGCTCGCAGACCGTGTGGCAATTATGTATGCCGGCAAAATTGTTGAAGTTGGCGATGTGAACAGTGTGTATGCGAACCCTGCGATGCCGTACACGATTGGTTTATTACGTTCAATTCCACGAATTGACGCTGAGTCGGGATCACGCCTTGCCTCCATTGCGGGAGCCCCACCATCCCCAGTTGATCTTCCGACGGGTTGTGCCTTTTCACCGCGCTGTCCCGCGGCAATTGAGGCGTGCCAAAGTGCCATTCCAGAATTGGTTGATCGCGGGCAGGGAAGAATGACCGCATGTCATCGCCATTCTGAAATTCCACAAATTCAAGCCGCCGGAAAACTATTTGTTGAAGGTGCTGCACATGTTGCACATCGCGATGCAAGTTCGGGAACCGTTCTTGAAGTCAGGGCTTTGAACAAGACCTTTCCCATGATGAAAGGCTCTGTTCTTCGACGTCGCGTTGGTTCAATCTTCGCGGTTGATGGAGTAGACCTCACGCTTCGCAAGGGTCGTAGCCTGGCTCTTGTAGGCGAGTCGGGTTGTGGCAAGACCACCACATTGCTCGAAATCATGAACCTCGTGGCTCCTGAAGCGGGAACAATCACAGTGTTGGGACGCGACGTGTCTAGTTTGTCAAAACACGATCGGTTGCAACTGCGAAAGGATTTGCAGATCGTCTTCCAAGATCCTTTTGCATCGCTAGACCCTCGACTTCCCATTGGTGACGCAATTGCAGAACCACTCCGAGCGTTTAACGTTCCGCGAGGCGAACAAGACAGCCGAATTTCAGAGTTGCTTGCTCTTGTTGGACTCAATCCCGATCATGCAAGTCGATATCCATCTGAATTTTCTGGTGGTCAGCGTCAACGCATTGCAATCGCGCGTGCCTTAGCGCTTAACCCACAACTTGTTGTACTGGACGAACCTGTTTCCGCACTAGACGTCAGTGTCAGGGCAGGCGTGCTCAACCTGCTTGCTGAATTGCAAGAAAAGCTAGGCCTTTCATATTTGTTCGTATCGCACGACCTTGCGGTTGTTCAACATGTTGCAGACGACATTGCAGTGATGTACTTAGGCTCAATTGTTGAATCTGGTCCTGTTGCTGATGTATTTGCCAACCCGCAGCATCCATACACTCAGGCGTTGCTTTCAGCGGTGCCAATTCCTGACCCTGTGGTGGAGCGTTCGCGTAAGCGCATCGTGTTGCAGGGGGAGTTGCCAAGCCCCGCAAATCCGCCGAGCGGTTGTCGCTTTCATACACGGTGCCATGTCCGTGCAACGCTTTCACCTGAACTCGCAGAGCGTTGCGTATCAGAGCGACCAACTCCGACCGTGCGTAAAAGTGGGTCAGTTGCCTGTCATGCTCCACTCGCATGACAGCAGGGTGGGTTGAGCAGAGCAATTCGCTATACCGGAAGTTTGAGTTTCCGACTTTTCGCGAAGCCTTCGCATTCATGACCGAAGTTGCTCAATTGGCAGAAGAGCAAGATCATCACCCCGATTGGTCAAACTCATGGAATGTTGTTGAGATACATCTCTGCAGTCATGACAAAGGGCGAACCGTGACTGCGCGCGATCATCGATTAGCAGAATCAATTAATTCGCTATTGAAATAGACTGCAGTATGAGCGATATTCACCCAAACGTTGTTCGTGTTGTTTCTGCAGCAAAAGAGCGTGGGCTCGAAATTGAGACAAAACGATTTCCTGAAGGCACAAAAACCGCAGCCGATGCTGCCGCTGCCATTGGTGTGACCGTTGGTCAAATTGTAAAGAGCTTGGTCTTTGGTGTTGACGGTGAAATTGTGATGGCCCTGGTTAGTGGTTCAAATCAGCTTGATGAAAAGAAACTCGCTCTCGCTGCTGGTGGCTCCAAGTGTGCACGTGTAGATGCAGATGCAGTTCGTGAAGCAACAGGGTTTCCTATTGGTGGCGTGCCGCCGTTTGGTCACAGCACTCAACTGCGTGTGTTCGTCGACCCGGACTTGTTGCAGTACGACGAGGTGTGGGCTGCAGCTGGAACGTGGAACGACAACTTCGGTGCCGCACCTGCTGACATTGTGCGTATTGCTGGT
>JALQWV010000120.1 GCA_023263465.1 Ilumatobacteraceae bacterium | reverse complement strand
GGCTGGATGAATTCTGCGATTTCATCCACTGTTGCTTCCCAGTTCACTGCCAAGTATCCACCGGACAACTGCTCTGTAACCCACGGGCCAACCATGTGCACACCAAGCACTTGACCAGGAGTCCCATCAGCGTTCTTTTTCGCGATGATCTTCACCAAGCCATCGGTTTCACCCAAAATCATTGCACGACTGTTTGAACGGAATGCGTGCTTCGCAACAACAACATCGTGCCCTGCAGCAATGGCCGCCTCTTCAGACGGACCAGCCCACGCAACCTCAGGATGGCAATAAATTGCCCAAGGAACTCGGTCGTACATCACTGGATGCACCACTTCACCGCGCATGTGCTTCACCGCAACAATTGCTTCTGCATATGCCACGTGTGCAAGTTGCGGCGTGTTTACGATGTCGCCAACGGCATACACCCCTGGCTCGCCTGTTTGGCAGTAACCGTCAACATCAATAAACCCGCGGTCGCTTACATGCACAGCAGTTCCCGCAAGTCCAAGTAAGTCTGTAAACGGTTTGCGTCCAACCGAAACCACCACTGCGTCAACTTCAAGTCGTTCACCTTCACCGAATAACACAGTGGTACCAGTGCCTGTTGGTTCATGACCATTGACTTTTACGCCGGTGCGAATTTCAATGTTCTTTTTCTTGAAACTCTTTTCAACAACGAAAGCCAAATCCGGGTCGAGTCCGGGAAGAATTTTTGGCAGTCCCTCAAGAATGGTCACGTGCGAACCAAGATCGGCAAATGTTGATGCAAACTCGCAACCAATTGCACCGCCACCAATCACGGCAATACGTTGTGGAATTTTGCTCAGCATCAACACTTCGTCAGAAGTCATGATTGGGCCGCCGGGCGTGAACCCTGGAATGGTTCGCGGGGTCGACCCTGCTGCGATCACAATGTTTTTGCCCTGAAGTTGCTGCGTGCTTCCATCGGCTAATTGCACGGTCACTGTTTTGTTCGGACCAAGCGAACCCGTACCTAACAAGTACGTCACTTTCTTTGACTTGGTTAGTCCCGTCAACCCTTTAACCAAACCGTTCACAATGGTCTGCTTTCGGGTTTGAGCAACTCCAAAATCAATTCCGTTTACTGACGCATGAATTCCAAAATCTCCGGCGTGTTGCACGTGCCGATGTGCAGCTGCAGTTTCGAGGAATGCTTTTGCCGGAATGCAACCACGGTTCAAACATGTTCCGCCAATGGTGTCGCGCTCGATCAACGCAACAGTCATTCCCGCAGAGGCAGCATAGAAAGCTGATGCGTAGCCGCCAGGGCCGCCTCCAATGACCACAAGATCAAATTGCTCAGCCGTACGCACCACCTCTTTCAATTGCTTGTGGATTACGATAACGGTTCAAGATTACGGTGTTGTAGCCCACTGTTCTTGTTGTCCCGCGCGAATGTAGGCAATGGTTGGCGTGCCTTCAGACACAGGAAATGCAACCGTGCACACTGTCGGCTCGGCGAGTTTCGTTGTGGTGCAAGGGGTACCCATGCCATCGGCTAGCGGCTGAGCCTCGCTAATCACAGCGCCAACCAACATGCGCCATCCCGACACAGCATCTGCACCTTCAACCCCTTGCATGGACACTTCAACAAGTGTTTGAGTTGCGTTTTTTGATACGGAATGCACCGTCACCGTCATGTCTCCGAGCACCGCCGAATCGCCCAACTGCAGCAGCTGCACCTTCGCTCCCTCACCCGTGGTTTGCCACAGCTTGAACAAGCCAGCACCAAGAATCAACACTCCACAGAACAACGCCCACATAATCAGTTTTCGGGTACTCATATATGGCTCAGCCTAGGATGAAAGTTGTCATGGGACTCAAAGATGCGTTCAGTTCAAAAGTGAAACCGGTACGCGAACTTGACGCGGAACGCCTTGTTGATCGCTTTGCTGAACTGCGCCTCCAACCTCTTGGGGAACTAGAGGCCCGTGACCGCACAAAGGTGTGTGGAGAAGTTAAGCGCATGACGATTAAGCCGCGATCTGGAATTCCATCAACTGAAATTGTGATCAACGATGGAACGGGTGACGCAACGGTCATCTTCAGTGGCCGTCGACATGTAGCAGGAATTGAACATGGTCATTGCATCATCGTTGAGGGCGTGGCATATGCAGATGCAAACCGCTTGGTTTTCCTCAACCCAAAATATTCACTCTTGCCAATAGGTGATAAATAACGCGGCAATACTGAATTAGCCGATCAGAATTTGCTGTACCACTGCCTCAGCGTCTTCGGTAATCAGTGCCATTACTTCGTCACCGACACGCAACACCATGTCAGGGGTAGGCATTAATACTCGGCTATCTCGAACTATCGCAACCACACTTCCGCTTCGTGGCATCTGTATATCACCAAGCATCTTGTCGCGTGCAGGAGAGTTTTCTGCAAGGGTCACCTCAACGAGTTCAGCCTTGCCGCCCTTCAACTGCATGAGGCGAACCAAGTTTCCCACCGCAACTGCTTCCTGAACAAGGCTTGTAATGAGATGTGGTGTAGAAACCGAAACATCCACTCCCCACATGTCGTTGAACATCCAGTAGTTGTTTGGATTATTCACACGAGCAATCACTCGCGGAACACCAAACTCTTGCTTTGCAAGCAATGAAACGACCAAGTTGTCTTCGTCATCACCAGTAACCGAAGCAACAACATCAGCCATGGTCACGCCGGCTGCGGCAAGCACAGCGACATCACATGCATCACCACGATGCCACTTCATTTTTCCTGATGGTTCATTTTCCGCATATTCAGCAACTACTGCACGATCATTTTCAATAATGGTTACTTCGTGACCCGCGGCAACAAGTTGCTCTGCTGTAAATCGGCCAACACTTCCACCACCCGCAACTACAACTTTCATGTCTAGTGACCCTTCCCGCTAGTTGACGCAAGTGACGCATCAAAGGTTTCCAGCGACTTCACTTCAACTGCCACATAAGCGACATCACCTTCTTGAATCACGGTGTCTGAACTCGGAATGATGGCTGCACCAAGTCGGCGAACGGAAACTATTCGAGCAATGGCGCTGTCTAGCGACAACACTCGAGTACCGACCAGGGTCTTTGGAAGTTCCCGCTCCACAAGGACAACTTTTGCGCTTGGATCTGTCCACTCAACTGCAGGCAAATCCGGAAGAATCCGGCGAAGAATTCGTTCCGAAGTCCACTTCACGGTTGCGACGGTGGCAATTCCCAAACGCTCATATATTTCTGCACGCTTTGGGTCATAGATTCGTGCGACTACTCGCTCGATGCCGAATTCTTCACGTGCAACACGAGCTATCAATATGTTCGAATTGTCACCATTGGTTACAGCAGCAAGTGCGCCAGCCTTCTCAATTCCAGCTTCAATCAGAATCTCGCGGTCAAAACCAATTCCCGTAATTTTCTGACCGCTGAAGGTTTCGCCAAGCCGTGAAAATGCTTCTGACTTTCGGTCGACTACAGCAACCGTATGGCCGGCAGCAACGAGTTCCCGACCTAGCGTCGAGCCAACTCGCCCGCATCCGACAATTACGACGTGCACAATTATCTCCCTTGTGGCACAGGCTAACGGAGCCCAAAATGCCAACGTAGAACTACAACTGACCAGCGTAGGCGGTCAACACACCTCACGGGTAGTCAATGTGGCAGGCTTCTAGACGCATATGTCTACTCAAACAGGGAACAAAGGTCTCAAGCGTCTGTTCATCGGAAATCCGATTGCAACGTCCGAGGACCATCATCAGCGCATTTCAAAAAAAGTTGCACTTCCAGTATTTGCGAGCGACGCAATCTCTTCTACTGCGTACGCCACAGAGGAAATTCTCATCGTGTTTCTCTCATTGGGCGCTGTCGGTATGGCTGCCTATTCGATGCTCGTGCCTATTTCTCTCATGGTTGTTGCTCTTCTCATCATCGTTGTCACGAGCTACCGCCAGACAATATTTGCCTATCCAAACGGAGGCGGTTCGTACGTTGTTTCGAAGGAAAACCTTGGTGAAAAGCCAGGTCTTATCGCCGGTGCGTCCTTGCTTATTGACTACATCCTTACGGTTTGCGTTTCAGTAGCTGGAGGTACTGCTGCAATCATTTCTGCGTTTAACGGTCTTGCTCCATACCGGGTCCAGATTTGTTGTGGCTTTGTTCTGGTCATGATGCTGGCAAACTTGCGTGGACTCAAAGAGTCCGCGATGCTGTTTGCTCCACCAACTTATATATACGTCGGTTCGCTCATCATGCTGATCGTCGTCGGGTTATACCGCGTATTTGTTCAAGGGTTACCACCAATTGAACACACTGGCGAAGCAAAACACTTATTAGAAATGCAAGGTTCAGTAACCGCGTTTTACTTTTTGAAAGCATTCTCATCTGGAGCGGTTGCTCTAACGGGTGTCGAAGCGGTTTCCAACGGCGTCCCTGCATTCAAAAAGCCAGAATCCAAAAATGCCTCAATCACGCTTATCTGGATGGCTGTCATTCTTGGAACATGTTTCTTTGGCCTCAGCGTTCTTGCTCAGCACCTAGAACCAGTGAAAGACCACGAAGGGCTTATCCCCAACACCGTCCTTGCTCAACTTGCCGAGCAGGTATACGGCGGCCGCAACATTTTCTTCTTCATCACACAGTTCGCAACCTTTGCAATTTTGATTCTTGCTGCAAACACGGCGTATGCAGATTTTCCTCGCTTGATGTCAATCATTTCAAAAGATAATTACCTGCCACGACAATTTATGAATCGTGGCGACCGCTTGGTCTATTCAAATGGTGTGATCTTCTTAAGCATCGCATCAATCGCCTTGCTCGTTTCATTTGGTGGTCTCATCAACGCACTTATTCCTCTTTACGCCGTGGGTGTGTTTACGGGTTTCACCTTGAGCCAAGCCGGTATGTGTGTGCACCACTACAAACACCGCGGAAAAAGTTGGAAAGTGCACATGGGAATCAACGGTGTTGGTTCAGTAACCACGTTCTTTGTTGCTGGAATTGTGGTCA
>JALQWV010000074.1 GCA_023263465.1 Ilumatobacteraceae bacterium | reverse complement strand
TTCAGGAGCGTTGCATGCCCGTAGCAGTAGTCGTCGGTACCCAATGGGGTGATGAGGGCAAGGCCAAAGTCATTGACCTCTTAGCCGAAACGCATTCGCATGTTGTTCGGTATCAAGGTGGGCACAATGCCGGACACACCGTTGTCGTTGGCGATCAGAAATATGCGCTGCAACTTATTCCGAGCGGTGTTCTATACAACCACGTCACACCGGTAATTGGCAATGGCGTTGTTGTCGATTTACCAACGCTGTTCAAAGAAATTGACTCACTTGAGAGTCGCGGAATTTCGTGCAGCAAACTCATGGTGTCAAGTTTGGCGCAACTGATTTTTCCGTGGCACCAACAGCTTGATGCTTTGCACGAATCTAAGTTGGGTGATGCAAAGATAGGGACGACATTAAAGGGCATCGGACCTGCTTATGCCGATAAAGCACTCCGCGTTGGTTTACGAGTGGGAATGGTTCGCGACTTACCAACGTTTGCTCAACTTGTTCGTGAGCGTGCGACAGCAGCAAGAGAATTGCTCATCGCTCTTGGCGGAGAATCGTTTGATGTTGAAGCAATGGTTGCGCAGTTCACCGAACTCGGTGCACGATTGCAGCCATATGTTGCAGACACGGTGAATGCACTGCACAAAGCGATTGAAGCTGGTGACAAAGTGTTGTTAGAGGGAGCCCAAGCAACGTTCCTCGATCTTGATCACGGAACATACCCGTTTGTAACGTCGTCAAACCCGACAGCAGGTGGTGCGTGTGCTGGAACGGGAATTGGGCCGCGATATATTTCGCGAGTGGTAGGCATTGCAAAGGCATACACCACACGTGTTGGCTCTGGTCCATTCCCCACTGAATTGATTGGCGAACTCGGCGACAAAATTGTTGATATTGGACATGAGTTTGGAACCGTGACAGGTCGGCGCAGGCGTCCAGGTTGGCTCGACTTAGTGATGCTTCGCCATGCCGTACGTATTAATTCGCTCACTGAAATAGCGCTCACCAAACTTGATGTCTTAGACACGTTTGATGAAGTGCGAGTGTGCGTGGGGTATTCGCGTAACGGCAAACCACTTGATGGTTACCCTGATGACAGCGAATTACTTGGTGAAATCACGCCGACTTATGTTGACTTGCCAGGTTGGAAAGAAGAGATTCGCGCATGTCGCACATACGATCAACTACCAGTTCGTGCACGGGCCATTGTTGAACTTGTGGAGAAGCATGTAGGGGTGCCGGTGACCATTATTGGAGTCGGTCCAGAGCGCGATTCGTGTGTGGTGCGCACATGATTGAACGGTATTCACTTCCTGAAATAGCAGAGATTTTTTCAGATCGATCAAAGTTTTCGCGCTATTTAGAAATTGAATTGCTGGCAACAGAAGCGCAAGCAAAGCTTGGTGTAGTTCCACAAACCGATGCACAAACATGTCGTGCAAAGGCACCACTTGTTGACGACACATTTGTTCGTAATGTTGCTGAACGCGAACTGGTAACCGATCACGACGTTGCCGCTTTTGTAGATGTAGTTCAGGCAGCTATTGGCATGCCAGCAGGTGCATGGATTCATCACGGGCTCACCAGCACTGACGTGGTTGACACAGCATGGTGTTGGATGTTGAAAGATGGAGCAGAACTCATTCTTGGTGCAATGAATGAACTCATCACCAAACTTCAAGAGCTGGCACAGTTGCATCGCGACACCGTGATGATTGGACGAACTCACGGTATTCATGCAGAGCCAACTACATTTGGCACAAAGGTTGCGCTTTGGGCTTTGCAAGTGGATCGCGATAGGTCGCGAATGCGTGCAGCACGTGAAGCAATTGCAGTGTGCAAATTGTCTGGAGCAGTTGGCACCTATTCAAACATCAGTCCTGATGTTGAAGCCCACGTTGCCAAATCGTTAGGACTTCTTGCTGTTCCCGCAACACAGGTTGTTGCGCGCGATCGACACGCTGAATTCTTGTGGGCATGTGCATCGCTTGGTTCAACCATTGAAGCGATAGCCGTCGAATTGCGCCATTTGCAACGTACTGAAGTCAATGAAGTACGTGAGGGATTTAGGGCTGGACAAAAAGGAAGTTCAGCAATGCCGCACAAACGCAATCCAATTTCTGCAGAGACCCTGACTGGACTCTCTCGCGTTCTGCGCTCGAACCTGCAGACGGGTTTGCAAAATGTTGCGCTCTGGCATGAGCGCGATATTTCGCACTCGTCTGCAGAACGTATTGTGTTGCCCGATTCCGCGGTGCTTGCTTATTACGTCACCAAACGACTGACCAAAGTGCTGTCGAATCTTGAGGTTGACACTCAACGCATGTTGGAAAATGTGTCGAGCAGTTATGGCGTGGTGTTTTCGCAACCCGTGTTACTTGCACTCGTGGATTCTGGTTTGTCGCGAGACGAGGCATACCGAATTGTGCAAGAGGATGCAGCCTTGGCATGGAGTAAACGACAGCAATTTCGCGAAGTTCTTGAAAACGA
>JALQWV010000101.1 GCA_023263465.1 Ilumatobacteraceae bacterium | reverse complement strand
TGGCAAGGGGCAGGTAACGATCAAAGCATCCGATTGGTACACGGTTCCATCATCAATCTTGATTGACCATGACGTATCTTCGTTGCGGGTCACTTCAAACACAAACGTATTGCAACGAACATCAATGCTTTGTGCAAGGTGTTTGGCAATGCCGTTCATTCCATGTGCACCGATGTAGCGAGGGTGACCGTCCTGGGTAGAAAACCCCTTGCACCATTCGTGAACGACTCCAGTCTGAATCCATTGTTGAACATGATGTTCAAATTCCGGTTCGCGAACAGTAAAAAACTGCGCGCCGTGGTCGAGCGTTGCATCGCCAATGCGACGCGTTGCTAATCGGCCGCCTGGGCTTTTACCTTTGTCAAGAACGACAACGTGGTGCCTGCTGTTGCGCAATTGCTGTGCAGCTATGAGACCACTAAGGCCAGCGCCAATAACTACTACGCGCATAACTAGGCAGTCAGTTGTTGTTCTGACACACGCGCATGCTCGGTGCGCTGAAGAAACTCAATCAATATTCTGTTGAACGTTGATGAGTGTTCCATCATTAAGCCGTGTGCAGCACCGGAAATGATTACTAATTCGGCATTAGGGATTCGCTCAGCAATTTCTTCGCTATCGCCACGCGGCGTGAGGATGTCTTGATTGCCAACAATGACCATGGTTGGTGCGGTAATGGTTGACAACTGATCAACAAGGTCTTCACGCGTATTCAGAATGGCGTCAATTTGTGACACAAATGAATGTCGTGGGCGAAGTGCGGCAAGTGGGCCCATCCACGTAAATGCGGGTACTAAACGGCGAAATGAGCGCGGGCTCATGACCCATTGCGCTGCTTCTTTTCCAACCTCGATCATTCCTTTGTCGGAAGCGGTTTTTGCCCATGCCTGCAATAATTCTTGTCGCCACGGGTGGTTTCGACATGCGGTGCACACCAAGGTGAGCGAACGAACGCGATGCGGGTATTTCACAGCAACGATCTGGCTAATCACTCCACCCATCGATGCGCCAACAACGTGTGCGGTCTCAATTCCTGCAGCATTGAGCACCGCAAGTGCATCGTCTGCCATTTGCTCTAGCGTGAAAGGTTCAGTGGGTTTGTCACTTCTGCCAGCACCGCGGTTATCAAATGAAATGATGCAAAATCGAGTGGCCATTGCAATGCGCTGCAGGTTCCATGCGTTCTTGCTTGCACCTAGTCCTTGAATCATGAGCACTGGGGTCGCCCCGGATTTTCCAGTCACTTCATAATGAATGCGCGTGCCATCTATTGCTTGAACGAATGGCATGGTTAAGCAACCTTGCGTGTTGGTTGAATGCGAATGACACTTGGCCACTCATATAATCGTGTAAGCACCTGTTTTGTGCTGTGCAATGGAGCGAAATTGAGCATGTGCAACATGGATTCATTCGATGCCAAGCGTCCGTGCGAGAGCAGTTCGACAATGTGTTCGGGGACTGGCGCTCCAGCAATTCTTGCTAACGACTTAGCCGCCCACCAACCCGGCCCAATCGTTGGAATGGCTAGGCGATGTCCGATCAATGCTGATTGCGCGATGCTGATTGATCCGTCGGCAACAACATTGATCGCACCATGTGGTTGATGTTGAGTTGCAGACACAAATGCCTGAGCAGCATCTCCGTCTTCAATTACCGAAAAACGAGGAGAACTCACTGGATTAAATGGCACTGCTGGCAAGCGCAACATGCGACCAAGCGGGCTTGGAACATGCGGACCAACTACAGGTGCAAGTCGCAATAGGGTTGCAGTAGTGCCACGTGCAATTGCTAACTCGCTTGCCTTGTGCTCTAAGCCAAGCAACATGTGACCAAAAAGTGATTGGGGTTCGAGCGACTGATGTTCATTCGGAACCAGTGGTGAATGACCGTTTTTCCCGTACACCTCTATACCGCTGCGAAGCACCACCGATTCTAAAGCGGGAACGCGCAATGCCGCTTCAAATACAGCGTGTGCAAAAGCCTGTGTATGCATTTGTGCATCGTGTGAAGACAAGCGAGCATCGGGTTCCCAAACACCCAAGTGAATAATGACATGTGGGTTTGCATCAACTACTCGTTGTGCAATTTCATCGTGTTCGTGTGGTTCAATGACATGCACCATGGTGCGACGCAGTCGACGTCGCGGAGGGTTGGCATCAATGCCAACAATTTCCCCGATCCATGTTTGTTCCTCGAGCAGAGCGCCAACACGAGAGCCGAGTTCTCCACCGATTCCGGTGACAACGACTCGGCGGCCACTCATTAACGAAGTTCGTGTGCTCGAAGAATAAGTTCGCGCGAATCTGGATCGAGCTGACGACCACCAATTCGTTCGGTGAGAATGATTGCCTGTGGTGCATCATCTACCAAGCCAGACCAGCGAATGTATCCGCCCATCAATCCAACCAAACGGTCACTCACTTCTTCAGCGTGCACAATAACTTTGTTGTTATTGCGCAGTAATTCGTGAATGTCGTTAAAGAACAACTTGAGCCATTGGTCCATATCATCGAAATTGACCAGCGGGCGGTGCCTGTACGGCATGTTCAATTCGTCATAGTTGTGCAAATTGTGCGGAGCGCCGATGATGGAGATAACACAGCCAAAATCGTTTTCACGAAGCCAAATAATTTCTTCTTGTCGGCGAACGCGGCGGTGATTTGCGCCGAAACCTCCTGGACGTTCGCAAATGGCGAGTTTGTCTTTAATGATCCACGTGAGGTTTCGTGGGGTAATCCCAAGGGCCCACTTG
>JALQWV010000067.1 GCA_023263465.1 Ilumatobacteraceae bacterium | reverse complement strand
ATTACAAAACTTTTGACAGCTTTTATTATGTATCCAAAATTGCCACGAACGAAATCATTGAGCCAGTGGAAGTAGAAGGTGAACGCATTTCCATCCAGTCCAAGCGACTTGAGTTGTTCCCGAACACTTGCTTCATCTCCTGGGGCAATGTACAAATCTTTTAAGCCAACAGGCAGTAACTGAAGAAGAAGCGAAAGAATTAGCGTCGATCCAAAAATGACTATGAGGAGCGGAATGATCCGCTTCAACACATTGTTGATCCATCCCATATTTTTCCCCATATTCACAGACTAATCAGAGTGGTAGTTAATTCATAATCGGGTTACGAACAAAAAAACCGGGTGTTGGCATTTGCCAACACCCGGTTTCTTATTTACGACTTACTTGCTGTCTACTTTTCTAGGTATACGCCTACCCAGTTAATACCAGCATTTGTCATCGGTACTCCTGCTCCACCTGAAGCAAGAGTGAACTTGTCCCAGCCCTTGAGCTTCTTGCTCATTCCAGTTGAGTATCCAAGTGTTGGGAATGGAAGCACTGTTGCATTCTCTTGCAAGTACTTCGTTACTGCCTTCACGTTCGCGGTACGGGTTGACGTGGTGTCAAACTGTGCCTTCCACACCAGTGCGTCAAGCGCTGGGTCGTTGAGACGTGCAGGGTTGATCAAAGCACCGAAGTTCCTGAACAATCCACCAAGTGCCGCACTCTTGCTTGAAAGACCTGCAACGAAGAGGTTTCCAGGAGCGTTGAATCCGTTTGATTGAACGAATGGAAGCGTGAACTCTGTTCCCGTTCCTTCAAACAAGGTGGTTGGGTACATCTGGTATGGGTTTGTCTTGCCAGACGATGGTGAAGGGAATGCATTTGCCGTGATTGTTGCGGTGTCTTCTGTCGAAATATTGACAGTGATACCAGCCTTCTTCATGAGTTGAGCAAATGTCTTCGCGCCAGCTTGTGACTCAGCACTTGGGTCTGCTGGCAAGGTGAAGGTGAGATCTTTACCGGTCTCTGCCTTGTACTTCGCCACATATTCCTTGGCCTTTGCAAGATTAAAGGTGATGAATCCCGCCTTGTTGTAACCAATGTTGGTCTTGCCAACTACTGATGTTGGAATGTCACCCAAGCACTTGCCCTTAAAGCAGTTGCGTTGCTTGTAGAAAGCATTTACGTCAAACGCATAAGCGACAGCCAATCGAGCGTTGAGCTTATTGAACGGCTCAATTGCATGATTGAACATGGACATTGCGTAGTAGTCGTAGCGGCTTTCAATGAGCTGCAAGTCCTTGTTTTCTTTTACGTTAAGGATTTGCTTAATTTCACCAGCGGAGGTGAATTGTGCTGCATCGAGTGTTCCCGACTTCAAGCCGTTCACGCGCTGAGTTGGCTGGTTGACATATTTGAACGTAATTGAGTTCAAATATGGCAATTGTTCGCCAGCGCTGTCCTTACGCCAGTAGGAGGTGTTCTTCACCACCTTGGTTTCCGTAGGGCTTACTGAACTGAACTTGAATGGACCGGTTCCGACGCCCTTTGTTGCGCACTGTGTTGCGCTAGCAAGATCGGAAAGTGCACGCACGAAGTTACGACCCGATGCGTACATCGTTGCTGGCCAGTCAACTTGTGGATTCCACAAATCAATCTTGAATGTCATGGTGTCAATTACCGAAGCGGACTTGAAGTTCGCCGAGAATGGAACGCCTGATCCAAGAGTGTGAGCTGGGTTTCCGCGACCTGTCGTGACAAGGCCTAGGTAATAAGCGCCGGCTGACGCTTGTACGTTGGCAACGCCAGCAGCAGCGTTGAGGTCTGTACCGTCGTGGAACTTAATTCCTGAACGCAGCTTGATCGTCCAAGTCTTGAAGTCTGCGCTTGGTGCCACAGCTTCTGCAAGGTAGGGAACGATTTCGCCGTTTTGCTTCTTTTCGAAGAAGCCCTCGTATACGGTCTTCATGATTCCCAATGCCGAGTTTGAAGCATTAGGTGAGAAACACGTAGTGAGCAATTGGTTAAACACACCAACGGTGATGTCACCGCCAGATTTTGTTCCTGCTTGTACTTTTGCTGCGCTGCTGCCGGATACGCCGACAGTGGAAACAGCAAGTGCGAGACCCAAACCGATTGCGATTTGGCGAACTCGACGTGAACGCTTGACGTTCAATGTCATGAATTTCCCCCTATTCAGCCACCGGGATGGTGACCATTGAATGGGGCAAGCCTACGGGCGAATTTGGAGCCGCGTCAAGCCAAGTACCCCAAGTTTCCAAGGTATATCAGTGCTAACTATTGCTAGCGAACTTCTGCTTGAGAAGTGCAACTACTTCTGTTGCGTGATACGTAATTGATCAAGTGGTATGTGGCAACGCATGAAGTGACCAGGCTCAACTTCTTTGAGTTCTGGCTCTACGGAGGTGCACAAGCCTTCAACACCGCTTCCCGCCATGCGCGGGCAGCGTGGGTTGAGTACGCAACCAGTTGGGGGATTAGCAGGACTTGGTACGTCGCCTTCTAAGCGAATACGGACGCGCTGCGAACCGTCAATTGCGGGAACGCTCGAAACCAGTGCTTCGGTATAGGGGTGGTGGGGTCCGTTAAATACCGTTTCGGCATTTCCGAGTTCCATCACGCGACCCAGGTACAACACAGCGATCCTGTCGCTGATGTAGCGGACTACGCCGAGGTCGTGAGATATGAATAAGTAACTGGTGTCATCTTGTTTTTGCAAGTCAACAAGCAAGTTCAGAATGGTTGCTTGTACTGAAACGTCGAGCGCTGAAGTTGGTTCGTCGCACACCACAAGGTTTGGCGAACCAGCAAACGCACGCGAAATGGCAACTCGTTGTTTTAAACCACCGGAAAGCTGGGCTGGGCGGGCGTTATGCAGCGAAGCATCAACACGCATTCCTGAAAGCAACTCATGAGCGCGATGATCAGATTCGGTTCGGTTAAATCTGGAAAGTCTTTCAACAGCACGTGAAACAATTCGTGTCACGCTGTGTCGACGGTTGAGTGCTTGATCCGGGTTTTGGAACACAATTTGTAATGCTCCAACATCTTCGACCGAACGTTTATTGAGTGCCCGTGCAAGTTTCTTGCCGCTCAGTGTCATCACACTTGTGGATTCTGCACTGGTAAGACCAAGGATCATTTTCGCAATGGTGGTCTTTCCTGAACCTGATTCACCAACCAGTCCAAGAGTTTCTCCTGGTTTAACGAACAGCGATACGTCGTTAACAACCTGAACCTTGTTTCCATCTTGAGTGAAGATTTTTGACAGGCTGTTGATGGTCAGCAGGTCACCTTGCGGAGCAGGGCGCTTGTTTGGATTTGATAGTCCTTGTGATGCTCCTTCAATGTTTCGAGGCATTGACGGTGCTTTGTCATGGTGGAAGCAACGAGCAACATGTGTTGGGCTAACCGTGACCATCTCTGGTTTTTCTGATCGGCAACGATCGTCGGCGAGTGAGCATCGAGACGCAAACACGCAACCATCAAAATGCATGCCAAGTGGCGGTGGTGACCCTGGAATCGTTTCCAACCGATCAGTGTTTTTATGCAAACCGCCACGTGGAATGCAACGAAGCAGACCTACGGTATATGGGTGCTGCGGGTTGGAAAGAATGTCTGCAGTGGTTCCTTGTTCAACAAGTGCCCCTGCGTATAGAACTCCTACGCGGTCACACATATGGCGGATCACGCCTAGGTTGTGCGATATAAACAGCACTGCAGTTCCTGTTTCACGACGCAGTTCACGAACCAAGTCGAGAACTTCAGCCTCTACGGTCGCGTCCAGGCCAGTAGTCGGCTCGTCCATGACCAGCAGGCGAGGGTTGGATGCGAGAGCCATTGCAATGACAACACGTTGTGCCATGCCACCTGAAAGTTGGTGGGCGTAACGGCGCATGACTTTTTCTGGATCGGCAATTTTTACCCGAACGAGCGCTTCAAGAGTGAGTTGTTTTGCTTCCGTCTTCGACTTTCCTGCAAGTTCAAATACTTCGGCTACTTGATCTCCAACACGGATGGTTGGGTTTAGTGCTGCAACTGGGTTTTGATACACCATCGAAATCACCGAGTTGCGAAGTTCACTTACTTCACTGTCGCTCATGGTCACCATATCGCGACCCTCAAACAGAATTGATCCGCCAGTGATCTTTCCGTTACGCGGGAGATAACGCATTGCCGCATAGGCAGCAGTGGATTTTCCGCAACCCGATTCACCTACTAGCCCGTAGGCCTCGCCTGGTTGTATTGACAGAGAAATATTCCGAAGTACTTCACGATCAATGCCGCGGACGGTGTAAGCAACTTCAAGGTTTCGAAGTTCGAGAGTTGGAGTGCTCATAATTCAAATACCTCGAGTAGTCCGTCTGAAATAAGGTTGACGCTTACCGCTAGCGATGCAATTGCTATGGCCGGGAATGCAGTCGGCCACCATTGATTGTTAAAAATTTGTGCCCAGTTTTCTGAAATTTGTGTTCCCCAGTTTGGCGAACCATATTCAACACCAGCTCCAAGGAAAGACAGTGTTGCAATTGCGAAAATTGCGTAGCCAAGACGTACGGTGAACTCCACGATGATTGGCGGCATCACGTTGGGAAGAATTTCTTTAAACAAAATGTGCGGGGTGCGCTCGGTGCGCAACTTGGCTGCGGCAACATATTCAAATTCTGCTTCAGCAAGCACTGCGGCACGAACGGTTCGTGCAATATTTGGAGTAAAGACAAAAGCAATGATGAACACAGTGAGCGTTGGCGATTGCCCGTCGATTGCGGCGATAGCAAGTAGGGCGATGATGATGGCTGGGATGGCTGAAATTGCTTCCAGTAAACGCATCACAATGATGTCAAACCAGCCTTTGAAGTAGCCGGTGATCAGACCAATTGACGTTCCTGCAAGAGTTCCGATGATTGTCGCTGCAAAAGACATCACCAAAATTAAGCGCGAGCCGACAATGACTCGAGAGAAAACGTCTTGACCATTTGGGTCAGTGCCAAACCAATATGTTCCGTTTGGGGCAACGCTCACGAACTCATAGTTCTGTTCGTCAATCGCAAACGGCGTCACAAACTTTCCAAAAATGGCACACAAGGTCCAAAACCCAAGAATGCTGACGCCGATGATGAATGCTTTGTTTCTTCGGAGAAGCGCCAGGCGCTCCTTGCGAATTTGCAGACGCTCGGCATTAGATTTGTCGGCAA
Source organism: Ilumatobacteraceae bacterium (assembly GCA_023263465.1). GTDB lineage: Bacteria > Actinomycetota > Acidimicrobiia > Acidimicrobiales > Ilumatobacteraceae > UBA3006. The sequence goes on along the minus strand of JALQWV010000067.1, from coordinate 911 downwards.
TAGTTGTGTTTGCGAGGCTCATTCGGAAATCCTTTGACGAATTCGTGGGTTCAAAACTGCAAAGAGAATGTCGGCAATCAACTGAAAGGAAACAATGACCACACTGGTCAAGATGACGCCCGATTGCAATACGGCGTAATCTCGTCCGCCAACTGCGGCCAACAACACAGTTCCGAAACCTCGATAGTTGAACACCATTTCAACCGCTACTAAGCCACCGATGAGGTAAGGAATTTGACTGGCAACCACCGCGATGGTTGGAAGCATGGCGTTACGAAGGACATGCTTCGTAACTGCCTTGCGACGCGAATAACCCTTTAATACTGCGGTGCGCATGTAATCGGAGTCCAGCGCTTCGATTACACCTGCACGCGTGATTCGCGCGATATATCCAAAGAGTACGAGCAACAGTGCGATCGAAGGAAGTAAAAGATGCCAGATGCTTTGCAAAAACCCACTATTACCGTCATCGGGCATTGCGGAAATAGGGAAGAAGCGAATTACTACACCAAAAACCAGTAGCAAAATTACCGCCCATACAAACTCTGGAATTACTGCTGCCGAAAGCCCGCCAACGGTGATGGCGCGGTCTATTTTTTTACCACGGTTCATCGCCGCAAGAATTCCTCCCGCAATGCTCAGTGGCACGATGAGGACAAAAGCAACTCCTGCCAGCCGCGCTGAATATCCCAAGGCTGGGATGAGCGTTTCTGATACGGGACGCGAGGTCGACATGGACACGCCAAGGTCTCCGCTCATTAAGTCTTTTATCCAATTGATCAATTGTGTGAGGAGCGGTTTATCAAGGCCGTACAACTTGTTGAATGCAGCCACATCTTCTGGTGTTGCTTGGCGCCCAAGACTTTGACGGGCGACATCGCCAGGAAGGATGTGCGTCATGAAAAAAACGA
>JALQWV010000061.1 GCA_023263465.1 Ilumatobacteraceae bacterium | reverse complement strand
CAACGCGACGATGAGATTGCACCAATTGAATATTTGCCATAGCGCGATTGAATACTTTGCAACTTGCCCGCAGCGAATGCAATTGCTTCTTCGAATGAAACCTTTTTCCATTCATCGTGAATTGATTCGCGAATCATTGGTTCAAGCTGGCGATCTTGGTGGTTTGCATAGCCCCAAGCGAAGCGGCCCTTTACGCATGAGTGGCCTTCGTTCGCTCCACCGTTTTTGTATGGCGTCATTCGCACTACCGTTTCGCCTTGCATCTCGGCTTTAAACGAGCAACCAACTCCGCAATATGCGCACGTCGTGAGCACGGTGCGGCGAGGTTGACCAAGTTCAATGACCGTGTTCTCGGTGAGTGTTGCCGTTGGGCACGCTTGCACGCATGCACCGCACGAGACACATGGCGAGTCAAAGAAGTTGCCATTGAATCCAGCGGCGACGCGAGAACCGAATCCGCGACCCTCGATGGTCAAAGCAAAAGTGCCCTGAATTTCTTCGCAAGCGCGAACACAACGATTACATACGATGCATTTTGAGGAATCAAATGTGAAGTACGGGTTTGAGGTGTCTTTTCCGAGGCTGAGGTGGTTGTCGCCGTCGTAGCCGTAACGAACATCGCGAAGACCAACGGCGCCAGACATGTCTTGCAATTCGCAGTCGCCGTTGGCAGCGCATGTGAGGCAATCCAATGGGTGGTCGCTGATATACAGCTCCATTACACCGCGGCGCAAGCGCTCAAGCTTTGGTGTCTGGGTACTGACCGTCATGCCTGGTGAGCACGGGGTAGTGCATGAAGCAGGAGTGCCCTTACGGCCATCGATTTCAACTAAGCACAAGCGGCAGGAACCGAATGGATCAAGTGAATCGGTCGCACACAATTTTGGAACATCTACGCCTGCAAGCGCTGCTGCGCGCATAACTGAGGTTCCTTCGGCAACAGAAATCTTGACGCCGTCGATGGTGACTTCGACTGTGGCTTGTTCTCCGTTCCGGCTACTTGGCTTTGGGGCCGGTGTACCGAGGTCGTGATCCATCAACGTCATGTCTGTGTTCCCTTGTTAACCCTGAAAGTCTTCGGTGAAATTCTTGAGTGCACTGCGCACAGGAAGTGGAGTGAGTCCACCCATTGCACACAGCGAGCCGTCGGCCATTACTTCGCACAGGTCGACGAGTACTTCTATGTTGGCATCGCGATCGATACCGGCAGTGATTTTGTCAATAAGTTCAACGCCACGGGTGGATCCAATACGGCATGGTGTGCACTTGCCACAACTCTCGGCAACGCAGAACTCCATAGCGAAACGGGCTTGTGCAGCCATATTTACGGTGTCGTCAAAGACCACAATTCCGCCGTGGCCAACCATTGCTTCGGCTGCCGCAAATGATTCGTAGTCCATTGGTAGATCGAACTTGTCAGGAGGAAGGTACGCACCAAGCGGGCCGCCAACTTGTACCGCACGAATTGGGCGACCACTTTCGGTTGCGCCACCCAGGTCGTTCACCAATTCGCCAAGTGTGATGCCGAATGCGGTTTCCATGATTCCGCCTCGGGCAATGTTTCCTGCAAGTTGGAACACTTGCGTTCCGCGACTGCGCCCCATTCCAAGTGCTGCGTATGCTGCAGCGCCGTCGGCAAGGATCGCTGGGATTGTTCCCAGTGACAACACGTTGTTCACCACGGTTGGCTTTCCAAACAAACCCTCAAGCGCAGGCAGCGGTGGCTTCGCGCGAACAACTCCACGCTTGCCTTCAAGGCTTTCGAGCAGCGCGGTTTCTTCACCGCAAATGTATGCGCCTGCACCGACGCGAACATGAATGGTGAATTCAAAGCCCGAACCCAAAATGTTGTTGCCAAGCCAACCTTGCTCGGTGGCGGCTTCAACAGCCTTGTTCAACGCTTCAATTGCTTCTGGGTATTCGCTGCGAACATAGATGTAACCAGTGTTTGCGCCGACAGCCCAACCAGCAATGGTCATGCCTTCAAGCAGCATGAACGGGTCGCCTTCCATGAGCATGCGGTCTGCAAACGTTCCGCTATCGCCTTCGTCGGCATTGCACACGATGTATTTCTGAGTGCCAGGTGCCTCAAGAACGGTGCGCCATTTAATACCAGTTGGGAATGCGGCACCACCGCGACCACGAAGGCCGCTGTCGGTCACTTCGGTAACAACATCGCTAGGCGTCATGCCAAGTGCGCGCTGCAAACCCTTTACTCCGCCGTGTGCTTCGTAGTCCTGAGCAGAACGCGGGTCGACAACACCTACACGCTGGTACGTCACCCGCTGCTGACGCTTGATCCATGGAAGCTCAGTGGTGAGTCCAAGTCGAAGTGGGTGAGCGCCACCATTCAGCACACCGCCGCTGAGCAAACTGGCTACGTCATCAACAAGTACAGGGCCGTAAGCAATGCGACCTTCCTCGGTTGCAACCTCGATCATTGGCTCAAGCCACATCATGCCCCACGAGCCATTGCGTACAACGCGCACACCTTTTTGTTTTGCAAATGCTGCTGCAACATCGTCGGCTCCGGCTGCACGTGAAGCTGCGTCGCGTGGCACGTACACCGTGACGCCTTCGCCGGTGGTGTCAATTGAAGGTTCAGGAATTCGTTTTGCGATTGCGTCGCCGATGATGGTTTCGATTGACGTTTCATTCACGCCGCCGATCAGACGACCGTCAACTGAAACCGATGGGCCCAATGCGCAGTGACCCAAACAGAACACTTCCTCAACTACAACTGGTTTGCCGTCGCCTGCGAGCAATGCTCGATCCCACACATCGCGAGCGCCTCGTGATTGACAAGCTTCTGCTCGGCACACCTGAACAATGGGACCCGCGGGTTCTTCAGTGCGGAAGTCTTTGTAAAACGTAATGACGCCATGCACTTCGGAAACCGTGACATTGAATACGTCGGCAAAAACTGGGATCAAATCTTTGCTGATATATCTGGCGTGGTGCTGTACTGCGTGCAGCGCTGGCAACATGCCGCCTTCGACGCCGGAAAATTGGCGGACAATGGCTTCAAGTTCGGGGAGCGATGCGTTGGTACTCAAGGCTCATAATCGTAGGCGAAATAAGGGCTAGAGCGACAGTGCACCCTCAGTATTGGGCAATTGTCGAACTAGTTCACAAAGAGCAAGCGGATTTCACCCTCAGGGTCTGAGAGTAGGTTCATTTCGGTGTTGATCTCAAGGGTTTGACGGCTGGAAAGGTCAAAAGCGGGCCATGTTGGTGCTGAGGATTTCGCAAACTGCACAATCTCGTCAGCAAACCGTTTGGCGATTCCTGCGCGTTCAGCGCCATCACCCGTCAACATGTCTGTGCCCGGTGCGCTCAGGTTGTCGAATGCAAATGGAATATCGAGTGCATGGCAACTGCCGAGCACACCGCCAAATGCAGGTGTCGCCCAGGTGAACCAATACATCCATGTTTGGTTGCCAGCAGTGGAGTGAGCTTCTGCGAGCCGCTGAGCGCGTTGGCGGAATGCCGTGTCGGTATGCACAGAAGAAATGAGTTGCCGTGGCGACTCTGTTGGTCGAAGTTTTTCATACGCCGCGCGAGCATCTGCTGCGCGATCCCCGAACACTTCACCGCTGACGCGCTCCCAATCATCTTGACCGAATTCGGCTTGCACTGGGTCGAATGCCGACCACAGGCGATCTTCATCATGGTTAGATCCGAGAACAAGAGGAAGTGAGGATTGCGCTGCATCGCTGAGAATGTCAAAGGGAAGCGCAGATCCGCCCGCTGTTGGTGTGAAGAAATCAAAGTTCTTTGTTGGGGAGGCCATGTGTTGTGCTTGTGCTGCCAGCATGTCGTCAAGCGATAATGCGCGTACTTCATCAAGTGAGGAAACGTTGGCAATCTCTAAAAACTGCGCTTGCAGTTCCTGCGCTCGAGGCAAGGTTCGTAATTGACCGATGCTTGGACTCATGGCCCATACTTTGTGGAATAAACCCTTGGCCTCAGGGCTGCTCATGAGCGATACAACTGCTGAACCACCAGCAGATTCTCCAAAGATCGTCACATTATTTGCGTCACCATCAAACGAAGCGATGTTTCGGTTCACCCATCGAAGTGCAGAAATCATGTCAAGTGTTCCGTAGTTTCCGTCGCCGAGGAATCCAAATGCACCGAGTCGGTAATTGATCGAGACAACAACTGCGCCGCGAGATGCAAGCGCGCTTCCGTGATACCAAGGAATTGAACCCGAACCATTGGTGTAGGCGCCACCATGAATCCATACGAGAACGGGAAGCCGGTTCACTCCTGCGGGAACACTGCTCGTGAAGACGTTGAGATTCAAACAGTCTTCCGACATTTTGGATCCATCGAAGCCCAACATTGACTCCAACATTCCCGGAACCTGCGGACAGATTGAACCGAATGTTGTTGCGTCTAGTTCGCCATCCCATGATGAGATATCGCGAGGAGGCATGAGGCGATCGGCATGTGCAAAACGGATTCCGAGAAATTCGGCTCCACCATCTGGGCGCACATTGCCCCGGAGTAAGCCTGATGGGGTGGTGATTGTGGTTGCCTGAGCCATGAGGCAACCGTAATGGAGCGGGTGACGGGAATCGAACCCGCATAGCCAGCTTGGAAGGCTGGAACTCTAGCCATTGAGCTACACCCGCGTATTGCGGAGACCTTATGTTACA
>JALQWV010000030.1 GCA_023263465.1 Ilumatobacteraceae bacterium | reverse complement strand
ACCTTTGCTTGTTGAGGGCAAAGCAATTCAATTGCACCCTCTCGTATGTACAGCGTTTAACGCTGACTTCGACGGTGACCAGATGGCAGTGCACTTGCCATTGTCGGTTGAAGCACAAGCAGAAGCACGCGTGCTCATGCTGAGTGCAAACAACATTTTGTCACCAGCTTCGGGCCGCCCAATTGTGACCCCGCAGCAGGACTTGGTGATTGGTGGTTATTACCTCACCGATCAGCGCGATGGATCAAAGGGCGAAGGCCGGGTATTTCGTCAGTTGTATGAAGTAGTTCGCGCACTCGACAATGGTGACGTTGCACTTCATGCCAAGATCAAAATCGCAGAGCGCGACGACAATGGCAAGCAGGTTTACGTGGACACCACGCCAGGTCGTTTGCTGTTCGAAGAGCGTTTGCCAGCCGGCTTCGTGAAGAAGTTTGGACATATCAACGACACACTTCGCAAGCGCGAATTTGGTGTGATTGTGGAGCGTCTGAGCGATCACTTCACCAAGTCTGAAATTGCTTTGGCTCTCGACGGCATTAAAGACTTGTGCTACCGCTATGCAACGCAGTCAGGACTGACTGTTTCAGTAGATGACGTAAAAACTCCAAAGGCAAAGCGTTCCATCTTGGATGACTACGAAAAGCAAGCAGAGAAGGTGGAGCAGCAGTTCCGTCGCGGAATCATCACTGACGGCGAGCGCCGCCAGCAAGAAGTTCGCATTTGGACCGATGCAACAGCAGACGTTCAAAAGGCAATGGAATCTGAGTTCAAAGCTTTGAAGTACAACCCAGTCGACATGATGATCGGCTCTGGTGCTCGTGGAAACATGACCCAGATGCGTCAGATCGCCGGTATGCGCGGACTCGTGGCCAACCCTCGCGGTGACATGATCCCTCGTCCAATTAAGAGCAACTTCCGTGAAGGCTTGGAAACACTTGAGTACTTCATTGCTACTCCAGGTGCTCGTAAGGGCCTTGTTGACACCGCTCTTCGTACCGCCGACTCGGGTTACCTCACACGTCGTTTGCACGACGTTGCACAGGAACTCATTGTTCGTGAGGACGATTGCGGAACCACACTTGGCGTATGGGTAGACAATGTTCAGAAAGACACTGCAAACACTCGCGCTTACTTGGAAACCAAGTTGTTCGGCCGTGCATTGTTGAACGATGTTGAACTCAGCGATGGTCGCGTATTGCCAAAGAACACCATTTTGGGTGACGATGATGTCGACGCACTTCGTGACGATGCAAAGGTCACCCGCGTCCGCGTTCGTTCGGTACTCACGTGCGATGCAGAAGTTGGTGTGTGCAAGTTCTGTTACGGACGCTCGCTTGCAACTGGTCAGTCCATTGAGTTGGGCGAAGCAGTTGGTGTAATCGCGGCGCAGTCAATTGGTGAGCCAGGAACACAGCTCACCATGCGTACGTTCCACACGGGTGGTGTTGCAGGAAAAGACATCGCAGGTGGTTTGCCACGCGTTGTTGAACTCTTCGAAGCACGTAATCCACGCGGGTCAGCACGTTTGGCACGCGCAAC
>JALQWV010000019.1 GCA_023263465.1 Ilumatobacteraceae bacterium | reverse complement strand
CGTTGGAGCTGCATCATGACCACAGTTGATCCAACAAATTCAACATCTGTTGATCCAAACGCAGTCAGCCTCACCATTAACGGCAAGGTCGTCTCCGCGCGAAAAGGTGACTTGATCATTGCTGCAGCAGATAAGTCAAACGATTTCATTCCACGTTTTTGTTACCACCCACGCATGGCACCGGCTGGCATGTGTCGGCAGTGCTTGGTTGAAGTAGAAGGACCGCGCGGCCCAATGATGGTGGTGTCGTGTATGACACCAGTTGCCGAAGGTCAAGTAGTTCGCACCGAAACTGAACAAGTGAAAAAAGCTCAAGAGGGTGTTCTCGAGTTGTTGCTCGCGAATCACCCGCTCGATTGTCCAGTGTGCGACAAAGGTGGCGAGTGTCCGTTGCAAGACCAAGCATTTAGCCACGGTCCTGGCGAGAGTCGCTATGTCGAAGAGAAGCGTCACTACGAAAAGCCAATTCCCATTAGCGACAATGTGTTCTTGGATCGCGAGCGTTGCATTTTGTGTGATCGTTGCACGCGCTTTGCCGATGAAGTGGCTGGTGACGCGCTGATTTCATTCACCAGCCGTGGCAACAACACGCAGGTAATGACCTTTCCAGACGAACCGTTCAGTAGCTATTTCTCTGGTAACACTGTGCAGATTTGCCCAGTTGGTGCATTAACTGCAAAGCCTTATCGCTTCAAAGCTCGTCCCTGGGACTTGGACCAAACAGAGAGCACATGCACAACGTGCTCAGTCGGGTGTCGCACGGTGGTACAAAGCAGCCGCGACGAATTGGTTCGTTATCAGGGCGTTGACATCGACCCAGTGAACTGGGGATGGCTGTGCGACCGAGGTCGTTTCAACTTCGAGTCGGTGAATTCGCAAGAGCGTCTCACCACTCCATACGTGAAAGATGAGCAAGGCAATCACATAGCAACCACGTGGTCAGGCGCACTTGACGCTGCTGCACGCATGTTGCGCACCTCGCTCGCAGTGTCTCCTGAATCGGTAGCAATTATTGGGGGAGCTCGAGGAACAAATGAAGACGCATTTGCTTGGGCTCAACTTGCCGATGCAATGGGTGTGCATCAACGTGACGCTCAACTTGCAGATGGGCTGCCAGCCGAAGTGTTTGCGTTGCCACAAGCAACTATTGACGAAGCGGTTGCTGCAAACACCATCATCTTGCTGTCTCCAGATTTGAAGGAAGAAATCCCTGTTCTGTACCTGCGTGTTCGCGATGTCGCTCAAAAGCGCAAGTCAAAAGTGGTTGAAATTACTTCTCGTCCAACTGGTCTTACACCGAGTGCATGGAAGAGCGTGTTGGTCGAGCCAGGTAAAATTGCATCAACGATCAGTGCGGGTCTCGATCCAGTCATTGTGAAGCAGATTGGTAGTGGCTCGGTTTCAGTCATTGTTGGTCGCATGAACTTGGCGGAAAGCGCCGAATCAACGGTGTTGGCCCTTGCCGAAATTTTGCATGTTGCACCACAAGCGAAGGTGCTTCCCGTGTTGCGACGCGGCAACGTGCGCGGTGCAATCACTGCAGGTCTCACTCCACAACAAGGCGCAGCAGACACCGACGAAATTTTGGAACTCGCAGCTGCCGGCAAAATTGACACCCTCGTACTGCTTGGAGCCGACCCATTGAGCGATGTTCCGGATGCAGATCTTGCACGTCGCGGTCTTGCGGGTGCGCGAAACATTATTTCCATCGACACGTTCATGACGCCTTCAACCTCGCAAGCAGATGTTGTGCTTCCAGCTGCAGCATTTGGTGAAAAGAACGGAACCACCACAAACCTTGAAGGACGGATCAGCAACGTTGCTCAAAAAATTACACCTGCGGGAACATCACGTCCCGACTGGATGATTGCAGCAGAACTTGCAACCGCATTGGGCAAAGATCTCGGCGTTGGTTCGGTTGAGGAATTAACTACAAAACTGGCGAACACCGTTCCACAGTTTGCTCCGGCCATGAATTCGAAGGCCTTGCGCCACGACGGTGTATTGATGAACCATCCAACACCGCTAACGCTTAGTCGCACCACATTGCCAGTGCAGGATCGCAACTCATACGACTATCGAATCGTTTCCTTCCGTAAGTTGTACGACGGTGCTGTCGGTACTGCAAAGAGTCCGTCACTTGCGCATCTGGCAATTGGAGCGACGGTTGTCGTGCATCCACTCGACTTGGCTCGAATTGGCGTGGAGCTTGGCGCAAATGTGCAAGTCATTTCCACGAAGGCAACAGCAGTGTTGCCTGTAACGACTTCAGAAGATGTGTTGCGCGGAACGGCTTGGTTGCCATTCAACCAACCTGGCAATGATGCTCGCGAGATTTTCGACGCACGCGCTGACATTGTTGATGTGCGAATTGAGAAACTCACATGATTTCATTGCTCGCCATTGATCCGGTGCTGAAGGGCGACCTTTTGTGGACGCCGTTGCTCATTGTTGTGCTGAAGGTTTTGGCGGTGTTCGTAACCGGCTTAGTTGCCACCATGCTCATGGTGTGGTTCGAACGCAAAGTAGTTGCTGGAATGGGCAACCGAATTGGTCCAAACAAGGCGGGCCCTTTCGGATTGCTACAAACCCTTGCTGATGGAATCAAGTTGTTCTTCAAAGAAGACTTGGTACCAGATCGCGCCGACCCATTCGTATTCAAGATCGCACCGTTCCTCGCGTTCGTGCCTGAGTTCCTTTCGTTTTCCATTATTCCGCTCGGTGGGGATTTCAGGGGCGAAAATGGCGGCCTCGTAACCTGGTTTGGTCACACCACGCGTGTGCAACTCGCCGATCCCTCAATTGGTGTGTTGTTCACTCTTGCGATTTCTGCAATCGCGGTATATGGAATCATGTTGGCCGGTTGGTCTAGTGGTTCGAAGTATCCATTGCTTGGATCAGTTCGTGCATCCGCACAGATGGTGAGCTACGAAGCAGCGCTTGGGCTTTCACTTGCTGCGGTGATCTTGGTATCAAAGACCATGTCAACAAGTGGCATTGTCATTGCACAATCATCACTTGGTAATTGGAATGTCGTTGCAACTGGCGTCGTGCCATTTATCATTTTCTTCATTGCCGCAACCGCGGAACTCAATCGACCACCATTCGACTTGGTGGAAGCTGAACAAGAGCTCGTCGGAGGATTCAACACGGAGTATTCCTCCATTCGCTTTTCGTTGTTCTACCTAGCCGAGTTTATGAATACGGTCACGATGAGCGCACTCATGGTGACGCTGTTCTTCGGTGGCCCACAACCAATTGCCTTTGGCAGTACCGTGCTCGATATTCCGCTTATTCCAAACGCCATTGAAGGCACATTGTGGCTGTTTCTCAAAACGCTCGTGTTCCTCTATATCTATGTGTGGCTACGCGCAACCCTTCCGCGATTCCGCTACGACCAACTCATGGATTTCGGCTGGAAGATTTTGATTCCATCATCGCTTGGATGGTTCATGTTGCTCGCAGCACAGCGGTTAGGTCGAAATGAGGGTTGGAACACCATCGTCGTCACCGGTGCATCAGTGTTGGTATTGATCGTGTGTTATGCGTTGTTGCAGCGGTCGTTTACGGTGAGCAGTAAGCAGCGCGAAGCAGAAGGGTCAATGTTCTAATGGGTTACTTCGGAGGCTTCCTCATCACCGCGCGTCAACGGGGCGGCAAGAACCAAGTAACTACGCAGTATTCCGGAGGCCGCGTTCGTCGTCGCGCCTTGAAGAAGTCAAAAAATGGCGAAGTGAGTAAGCGCGCCGAGGTGATGGACGAAAAGATTCCAAAGCCAGAGCGTTTGCACGGTCGCCATGTGCTGAACCGATATGAAGACGGCATGGAAAAGTGCATCGGTTGCGAACTTTGCGCTGCTGTGTGCCCGGCAAAATGCATTCACGTTCGTGGTGCAGATAACAATCCAGAGAATCCAACTTCACCGGGTGAGCGTTTCGGTTGGATCTACGAAATCAATTACCTTCGCTGCATTCACTGCGATCTCTGCGTAGAGGCTTGCCCAACTGAGGCAATCACAGAGTCAAAGTTGTTTGAGTTCTCGTTCACCAATCGTCAAGATGCCATTTACACAAAGGCTGAATTGTTGGTTGGTGACGATGGCAAGCCACAACATTTACCGTGGGAAGACTGGCGTCCAGGCGAAGATGTGAACACTTCGGCTTGGATGCGTGCAACCGCGCCATCAGGGGATGCATCATTTCACGGCGTTGTGGGCTGGAGTGGTGAGCTTGGTTATGGCGTGCGTGCACCCGAAAAGAGCGACAACTAAATGGAACTTTTCGTCTTTGTCTGCGCGTCGGTAATGGTGCTCGTTGGTGCGTTAGGTGTGATCTTTCGCAAGCATCCAGTACACGCTGCACTCAGTCTCGTACTTACCTTGTTTGGAATTGCTGTTTTGTTTGTTTCCCAAAGCGCGGAGTTCCTTGCCGCTGTTCAAGTGATTGTTTATGCAGGTGCAATCGTTATTTTGTTCCTCTTCGTCATCATGTTGCTCGGTGTTGACCGGGCCGAGGATCTAAAAATTGAACCACTTACTGGTCAGCGCTGGATTGCAGGGGTAGTTGGGATTGGAATGGTTGGACTTCTTACCGCCGCAGTGGTGAGCGGGTCTGATGCTTTGCGACTTCGTGGTGCAGGAATTGCGAGTCCAGTTGCTGGTGAAAATGCTGATGCGAACATTCAGCAATTAGCGAATTCAATTTTCTCTGACTATGTCTTTGCATTTGAAATCACATCTGTTCTGCTAGTCGTTGCAGTGGTAGGAACCGTTCTTCTCGCTCGCCGTCGCACCGGCAAGGGGATTGCGTGATGGTTGGATTAGTCGTCGTTCCAACACCAACCTGGTACCTCGTGCTTTCGGCAGTGCTGTTTTCCATTGGCGCAGTTGGTGTGCTTGTTCGACGTAACCCACTCGTGATGTTCATGTGTATTGAACTCATGCTCAATGCGGTCAACCTCACATTCGTTACCGTTGGCCGTGCGATGTCTGACATTGATGGCCAAGCAATCGTGTTTTTTGTCATGGTGGTGGCCGCAGCAGAAGTAGTTGTCGGGCTTGGAATCATCGTTTCCATCATGCGCCGACGCTCCGGCGTTAACGTTGACGACCTTTCGGAACTGAGGGGCTAATCATGACCAGTGCACTGTGGTTGTTGCCCGCATTTCCATTGTTGGGAGCCTTTGTGCTCATGGTGTTCGGTCGTCGTCTTGGTGAACCGCGCTCGGGTTGGTTTGCGTCTGCAATGCCTATCGCCTCATTCCTCGTCGCTGTTTCTGTGTACTTTGATCTACTCTCACGTAGTTCCGAAGAACGCCATGAAGTAGTCACCCTGTTTTCATGGATCCCTGTTGGAGCTTTGCACATTGATGTTGCGTTACTCGCAGACCCGCTATCAATCACTATGGCGTTGTTCATCACGGGTATCGGTTCGCTCATTCACCTGTACGCCATTGGATACATGCATGGCGATCCAAAGTTCTCCAAGTTCTTTTTGTATCTAAATCTGTTCGTGTTTTCCATGCTGATGTTGGTGCTTGGTGAAAACCTGCTCGTTACCTTTCTTGGCTGGGAAGGCGTAGGTGTTTGCTCGTACTTCCTCATTTCGTTCTGGCATACACGTAACAGCGCGGCAGTGGCAGGGAAGAAAGCATTCGTCACCAACCGCATTGGCGACTTCGGCGTGATGACTGCAATGTTCTTGGCATTCAGCACCATTGGTTCCGTCTCGTATTCATCAATTAATGAAGCAGCCCATAGTGGTGTGATTGCTCCTGTAACGGCTACCGCCATTGGTCTGCTGCTCTTCGTTGGCGCATGCGGAAAGAGCGCTCAGCTGCCTTTGTACCTCTGGCTTCCCGACGCAATGGAAGGTCCAACTCCTGTTTCTGCTCTGATCCA
>JALQWV010000198.1 GCA_023263465.1 Ilumatobacteraceae bacterium | reverse complement strand
GTCCTTTTGTTTTCATGCGATTTGCGCGCAACAACATGCCTCGCCTTCTTCTCTTATGCGGTTTGGGAGGTTTGCTGTGGAGCGTGTTTTATTTGAGCGCTGCTGCAAGCCCAGCATTGTGGCTTGCCGTTGCTTCAATCGCAATCGCACATATGGGTGGTGGTGCAATTTGGACAATGGCAAGTTACGGATTACAAGTAACTACTGAAGACCACATTCGCGGGCGCGTTATTGCAGGCGATATGGGATTTGCCATGTTGGTAACCGGAATCAGCACGATCTTGACTGGATTACTCGGTGAAATTTTTCCTGTGCGAACAGCAATAGCCGTGGTTGCAGGAATAGCTGGTATTGCTTCGCTGTTGTATTTGTTCGGAACGATCGGGCTTAGGAAGCGTCTACGCAGCGGTTCGCTGCCTCAATCAGCCTGACTGCACGCGGGTCGGTAAACATCGAATCCTTCATACGATTCATGATGTAACTGAAACTCATGTGTCGGCCTGGATCGGCAAACGACACCGACCCACCAGCACCTGCGTGGCCATAACTCCCTGGAGCATCGAAGGCCAGCCTCTCACTTGGCGTTACAAAGCCCATGGCAAACGTGCGTTGCGTTTGCAAACACAAGTCCACTTCACCATCTTTGGTTTGCTGCACCGTCATTTTGTTTTGAGTGTCGTCATTAAGCAAACGAATTCCTCCATGCACAGATTCAGTTTCGGTAAACGTTGCTGAATACATTGCGGCGAGACTGCGAGCGTTGGCAATGCCGTTTGCACCAGGAACCTCGGCAGCATGCATGTCAGTGCGATTGAAGCCGCCTTTCACATTGAGCGCGCCGTTCAATGTCAGCGCTTGGGCCAGATAAGCATTTGGCACTTGTGCCGGTGCGGCAGGTGGCGCATCGGTTGCGCTTCGAGGCCAACCTGTGTTTATTGGGGACACACGTGGTTCATGTTGAGATGGAAGTCCCACATAAATTTCGCCACCAAGCGGATTGGCAATTTCTTCTGCGATGAACCGACCAATGTTGCGGCCATCCACACGACGCACCAACTCCCCCGCCAACCAACCAAAGGTGATGGCGTGATAGCCGTGAGTTGAACCCACCGGAAACAGCGGCGGCGTGTCGGCTAATCGAGCCACCATGGTGTTCCAGTCGAGCACCTCTTCGTACTTCAAGTCGCCAACCACGGTGTACAAACCGGCCTGATGCGACAGCAATTGGGCAACAGTTACGTGCTCTTTTCCGTGTGCAGCAAACTCTGGCCAGAACAGCGAAACGGGCTCTTCATACGACAACAGGCCACGCTCAACACACATGGCAACGGCCGTTGCCACTACCCCTTTCGTGGTGCTGAACACCAGTTGCAAGGTGTCCAGTGTGTACGGCTGCGTTGCTTCTTTATCGAAATAGCCGCCCGCAAGGTCGACTACGCATTTGCCTTTGTGGAATACCGAAACACCCGCGCCGATGTCTTCACGACTGTCGATGTTGTGGGTAAATGCGTCAGCGACTGCTTGCCAGCCTGGCGCAACAAAGCCGTCAATCGGCACAATCAGCGAATGTCATCAATGAGGCTGCGTAGCAATTCAATTTGCTGCACTGCATCTGGGCCAATTGGGTTTACCTGCAACACCGTGACGCCAGCCTCTTTGTATGCAGCCAAACGTTCTTTGATGAAACTCTTTGGACCCACCAAGTGCGAGTTCAGCAACCAGTCAGATGGCACCTTTGCCGCTGCCTCTTGCTTCTTGCCGTCGAGATACAAGTCTTGAATTTCGACAGCTTCTTGTTCGTAGCCATACGCCTTGCAAATGTCGTTGTAAAAGTTTTTGCCACGCGCTCCCATGCCACCCACGTACAACGCAGTGCTTGGTCGAGCAAAATCCAATACTTTTTGTTGATCTTCGCCAGTAAGCGATTCATCGATGGCAAGAATTCCACCTGCCTGAATGTCCATCTTTCCTCGTGATGCGTCACGCTTGGCATAACCAGCCTTCAGTGCATCGCCCCACACGTTTTGGAACTTTTCTGGGTAAAAGAAAATTGGCATCCAACCATCTGCAATTTCTGCAGTGGCTTCAACGCTTTTGCCCATCAGACTCGCCCACCAAATGGGAATGTCATTGCGCACCGGATGGTTGATGAGTTTCAAAGCCTTGCCAAGACCCGTTCCCTGTCCCGTAGGCAATGGCACCTCAACGGTTTTTCCTTGATACGACAGAGGCTTTTCGCGCTTCCAAACTTCACGACAGACATCGATGTATTCCTTGGTGCGCTGCATCGGCTTGTCGTATGGCACGCCATGGAAGCCTTCAATTACTTGCGCACCCGATGCACCAAGACCAAGTACAAAGCGGCCGTTACTGACGTAGTCGCAACCGGCTGCTGTCATGGCAACGAGGGCTGGAGTACGTGAATACACATTGATAATGCCCGTGCCAATTTCCATCTTGTTGGTGACCGCGGCGAGGTAACCGATTTGCGAAATGGAGTCGTATGAATACGCCTCTGCTACCCACACCATGTCGAGACCAACTTTTTCCAGTTCGACCACTTGCTTTGCCGATGACTGAAAGTCGGAGATGTAGTTGATCATCATGGAAAGTTTCATGATGACGAGACTAGAGGGGGCTTAGTTAACTTTGCGAGTTCGACCTTCCCAGTACGGAGCACGCAAGTCTTTCTTCAGGATCTTTCCGCTTGGGTTACGCGGCAAGGCGTCAATCCACGTGACCGATTTTGGACACTTGAACCCAGCAAGGCGCTCCTTGGCAAAGGAGATGATGTCTTCTTCAGTTACCGGAACATCGGGTTTGCGGACCACGATGGCCATTGGCACTTCGCCCCACTTTTCGTCGGGCACTCCAATAACCGCCACATCGGCAATTGCCGGGTGACCCATGAGTGCATTTTCAACCTCGGCTGGATATACGTTTTCGCCGCCCGAGACAACCATGTCTTTCACGCGATCGAAAATGTACACATATCCATCTTCGTCCTGATACGCAGCGTCACCGGTTTTGAACCAACCATCTGAAGTAATGGACTTGGCTGTTTCCTCTGGCATGTTCCAATAGCCCTTCATAATTTGGCCACCCTTCACCCAGATTTCGCCAACATCGCCTGTTGGAACATCGTTGCCTGTTTCGGAGTCAACAACGCGCAGTTGCATTCCAGGAACAATCTTTCCGCATGAGCGAAGCAGCTTGCGCTTTGGCCCAGTGAGGTCGTGATCTTCCGGCATGAGGATGGTGGTTGCACCGGTTGTTTCGGTGAGGCCATACACCTGCATGAAGTTGGTCTTAAACGTATTGATTGATGCAGACAACACTTCTTCTGAAATTGGTGATGCGCCGTAAGCAATGAGTTCGAGGCTGGTGTAGTCGGCCTTATCAACATCGGGCACCATCAGCATGAACTGCAACAACACCGGAACCAAGAAGCCGTGCGTAATGCGATGTTTGCCAATGAGCGACACAAGTTCTGCTGGGTTGACATCGCGAATGATGACCGACTTTGCACCCAGTGCCATACCAGCAGTGGCCCAACCGCCGCCACCAATGTGGAACAGCGGCATAGCAACCAGGTTCACGGTGCGATCGGTGAACTTCCAAATTTCTGCAGCGAATGGAATGAGCGCAAAGAAGTTGTTGTTGGTAAGCATGACGCCTTTCGGACGACCTGTCGTGCCACTTGAATACAACTGAAATGCAACATCTTCTGGTGCCGACTCTGCACCCGGATCGGTCTTTGCGCCGCTGTTGGAGAACTCGTCGTATGACGGGAACTTGCTGTGCCCACCAATGACGACAACAGTCTTGGCATTGGGAATGTCGCCTGCAATGGCATCGAGAATGGGCACGAAATCGGGCCCAACTACGAGCACCTTGGCCTGCGAGTCGTTGACGATGTAGGCAACTTCTGGTGCGGCAAGTCGCCAGTTGATATCAACACTGACTGCATTCAACAAACCACATGCATAAAACACTTCGAAGTGGTCGATGCCGTTCTTATCAAGGAACGCAACGCGGTCTTGTGGACCAACTCCTGCTGTTTTCAAAGCATTAGCAACCATGCACGAACGCTCGTATAACTGGCCCCACGTTTGTGTGCGATCACCCTGAATGAGCGCAACGTTGTTTGGTTGATTTGCTGCGTGCGTACGCACGATTCCTGCGATGTTTGAAATGTTGTTCCCCATGTCGCAGAAACTAGTCTTGGCTCGAAACCTTTACAAGAGCGGGGTCGCAAATATATGAGCACAGCAGAACTTGGGTACGACGGAAAGGTAGCCATCATCACGGGAGCGGGCGGAGGCCTTGGGCGCCAACATGCACTGCTGATGGCTTCACGCGGGGCACTTGTGGTGGTAAACGACCTAGGCGGCGCTGTTGATGGCAGTGGCAGCGATAAAGGCGCTGCACAAAAAGTTGTGGACGAAATTGTTGCCCTTGGAGGTGAGGCCGTAGCCGACACCAACAGCGTGTCCACCCCAGAAGGTGGCGCCGCAATTGTTGCCGGTGCAGTGAAGGCATTTGGTCGGGTCGACATCGTCATTAATAACGCCGGAATTCTGCGCGACAAGAGCTTCCACAACATGGACCCATCGCTGATGAACCCCGTGTTTGACGTGCACTTGAAGGGTGCATTCCACGTCACGCAGCCAGCATTCGTGTTGATGCGCGAACAGGGTTACG
>JALQWV010000193.1 GCA_023263465.1 Ilumatobacteraceae bacterium | reverse complement strand
CCTCAGGAACAACAATGGCGGTGGCACCTCCAGCAATGCCTGCATGGAGGGCGATCCAGCCCGCATCACGCCCCATCACTTCCACCACCATGATGCGGTCATGACTTTCTGCCGTGGTGTGAAGTCGGTCAATGGCATCGGTGGCTATCTGGACAGCGGTTTGAAAACCAAAGGTGGCATCTGTGCCCATTACGTCATTATCAATGGTCTTTGGTACCCCTACAGTTGGCAGCCCGAATTCTTCATGTAATCGGGAGGCAACGGTGAGAGAGCCATTTCCACCGATGACAACCAAGGAATGAAGTTCCAAATCTCGGAAAGCCTGTTGTATATTGGCAACGCCGTCTTTTGTGTCATAAGGTCCTCCTCGACGCGTTCCCAAAATGGTTCCACCTTTGGGGGCTATCCCTCGCACATCGTTGGTTTTTAGCAACGCATAACGCTGCTCCATTACGCCATCCCAAGAGTCGAAAAAACCAATGATTTCAGCGCCAAATTGTGTTTCAGCCTTGCGCACAATGGATCTGATAACGGCGTTGAGGCCCGGACAGTCTCCGCCACCCGTCAATACTCCAATTCGCATGACGTCACCCTATGTGTTTTTACGTATGACTTTTGTCTAGACAAAAAATTTACTGAATTTACGGACTTTTGTCCGAAAATTGATTATCGTCTTGCATATGGCAAAAATAACCATTCGCAAGTCAACGGAAACAGCACTCAAGCGTGAAGTAAAAGACATGCGCAATGTTCTCGCAGAGCGTCTGTACGAATTGCGAACAGAAGCCGACTTAAGCCAAGCACGACTTGCTGAAATCGCTGGCGTTGATCGCAAGACTATTAACAGAATTGAAAATGGTCACTTCTCTCCTGCGCTCGACACCATCGTGCGCTTAAGCGTTGCTCTTGGCATTACGCCATCAACATTGCTCGCAGAATAACTACTGTCTCACAACTGAAGTTTTTGAATCTGTTGTGCAAACTTTGAGCACGTATCGGCAATGTTGATCCAATAGTCCAAACTGTCTCTCACTTTGTCGGCACAAATCGCACATTGGGTGGATCCGCCAGCAAAACCAAACTGCAAAGCGGCACCAACTAGAACATTTCTCACGTCAGCCGATTGCCGATGGCTATAACCCTTGGTGATTTCATCCAAATTCAGGACGAACTGGCAGAGCTCAATCGCAGGAGCAGATAGTCCGGAGTTCCGTAACTGTTTTACTTTTAGGTCGTTGACACCCGAAAAACCCACGATGAGATGTGCTTGCTCAATTTCGATTGGGGACGCACCGATAACTTGCTGCGAAATTGCTTTCACCTGAGGAGGCAATTTCGGCTCATGAACACGATCTAATTCCTCCTGAGACGCCAACACTCGAACGATCGGAGCAAGCAACCCCACCTGTGCTTCCAGAGCCGAAGACAGCAATCGGGTCGAAACCACACCCACAACCAGGTCGGAATCGGCCACCAAAATTACGAAGGGATGTTTCTGCACTGAGGGTTAACGCAGCCAAAAGAAAACATGTGACATTGACATTGAGTCAATGATGTTATGTGGGTGTACCACATTTTCTCACTGCAAATCGTGGGACTGAAATTGCTCAGAGCCTTTGCACAGCCCCGATCGTCAACGGCCCCACCGAGCTGAAACCCCTCGGCCATGCTGCCCCGACGCCTCCGCCACCACCCGATTGGATGAGCAAACCCTTATAGATAGGGCAAAAAGTTATCCACAGATGGGCTTGCGTTGCACCAGAGTAATTGCCTATTGTTTACCCAACTTCAGGAACGTATTTTCTGGAGCGCTAGTCCATCTACCTATGGGGGAATACATAAATGTCAATTATCGATGAAACAACTAATGACGTTGCGAAGACAGGTGTGTCGCGTCGTCATTTCATTCAGGGTGCAGCAGCAACTGCAGCCGGTGCTGCTCTGCCAGTTGCTGGCATAGTCGGTGCAGGCTCGGCCAGCGCGGCAGCCACAAAGACACTTCGCGTTGCAACTGGTAAGCAAGTACACCCTGCCGCTCCATGGGAAACTTCAGATGGAAGTTTGTTCATTCTTTCGCAGGTTGGTGAGTGGCTCTGCTTCCAGAAGCAAGATGGTTCACTCGAGCCACGACTTGCAACCAGCTGGAAGTCGTCGAATGGTGCAAAGACTTGGACCTTCAAGATCCGCAAGGGCGTGAAGTTCAATGACGGAACCCCACTCACGGTTGACGACATCGTCTACACCTACAAGTCGGTGTTCACTGCTAACCCATCACGTTCAAAGGGCAACTTCTCGGGCATTATCGATGCAAACGGAATTGTCAAAGTTGACAACGAGACACTGCGTTTCGACCTGTTGACCGCATCGGGCAACTTCCCATACACCGTGTCATCGGTGTCATACGGAATGTGCATCATCAAGAACGGTGCAAACGGCGGAGCAGCATGGACGAAAGACATGATCTCAGCTGGCCCATGGAAGATGGAGAGCTACACCGAGTTTGAAAAGACCGTGTTCGTAAAGAACCCGTACTACTGGGACACCACATTCAATCCAGGTATTGACAAACTCGAGTTGATCCAATACGTATCGGCCGCTACCGCGTTGCCTGCACTCAAGACCGGAAAACTTGATGCAGTCGCAGCTATGGAAGCAGCAGATGCGCTTTCACTCGATAAGAGCAAGTTCAACATCTTGACCACAAAGGCTGGCGCCGGTTTCGCACACGTACACATGCGATGCAACTTCGGTCCATTCAAGGACAAGCGTGTTCGTCAGGCAGCAGCACTCACCATTGACCGCGTTGGTTATGTGAAGGGTGTTATGAAGAGCATCGGTGGCGTTGTTGGTAACGACAG
>JALQWV010000117.1 GCA_023263465.1 Ilumatobacteraceae bacterium | reverse complement strand
GTCCATACGGCGATGGATTCGGCGCAAATCCGAATGGAATCAGCCTTACCCACATGAAGCAGCATCCGCACGGCATTGACTTTGGACCCCTTGAACCGCGAATTCCAGAAGTGTTGCGCACACCGAGCGGAAAAGTTGAATTAGCGCCGGATCCTTTGCTTGCTGACTTACCACGTCTTGCGCAGTCAATGAACGATTTCAACGATGAACAGTTAGTGCTTGTTGGCCGTCGCCATTTGCGTTCAAATAATTCATGGATGCACAACATTGAAGTATTGGTGAAAGGAAAGGAGCGTTGTACGTTGCACATGCATCCAAACGACGCACAGCGTGTTGGTGTGCAAGAGGGAAGTGTTGCGCGTATTGCCAGCAGAGTTGGTGCAGTGAATGCAGTTGTTGAATTAACGAGCGACATTCGCGAACGTGTTGTGAGCCTTCCGCATGGATGGGGGCATGACATGAGTGGTACACGCATGAATGTTGCAGCGAAACGTGCGGGTGTGAACTCGAATGTGCTCACCGACGAGAACGAAATGGATCCACTTTCGGGAAATTCAGTGATGAATGGCATTCCGGTCACCATCACGCCTGTTGGCTGAGAGTTATCAACAGGTTGTCACTCGGTTGTCCACCGATACAACCCCCAATCCACAAGGGTTTCCCCAGTAAATTTTTTTAATTCACAGGGTTATCCACTTCCTTCACACAGGGGTAGTCCCGTATCCTTCCGACCAACGCAGCATGGAGACGTTTTGGGGTCAAATATGACTTTTTTATGTCAATTTGCGCGGATGTCTCGGCCCCTTATGCCGTAAGGGAAAAAGGGTGGTCGCAGAACACGAGGATGATTGACAAGGGGTAATTACAATGCTGTAATCATTCCCTACCAGTTGTGGGCGGATCTGCAAAGGGGACAGTTTCACCACAACATGTTGTGGTCTTGAAAAAGACCACGGCGAGTGGATGGCCTGACCCCCTTGGAAATCCCTCCAGAGTTGGTGGATTCAAGGTTTTAAGCGGTTTTTACAATCAAAAATATACGGAAGGCACAACAACATGTCACTCGCACCAGAGCGTCTCACCATCGGCATCGGTCGCAAATTCACCACACCTGGCGTTCACCCATACGACCAAGTGGTATGGGAAAAGCGCGATGCGCGAATTAATAACTGGAAAGACGGAACGGTTGCATTCGAGCAACTCGGCGTCGAGTTCCCTGTTGGCTGGTCGCTGAACGCAACCAACATCGTGACGCAGAAGTATTTCCGCGGCACACCGGGCACACCAGAGCGCGAGCACTCACTACGCCAAGTAATCGACCGCGTTGCCAACACCATTGCCGACTGGGGTATTGAGGGTGGCTATTTCGCAGACACCAACGAGGCCGAAGCATTCCGCGATGAATTGAAGTTCATCTTGGTTACCCAGCGCGCAGCATTCAACTCGCCAGTGTGGTTCAACATTGGAGTGAAGGGTGTGCCACAACAGGCAAGTGCGTGCTTCATCCTTGCAACTGAAGACACCATGGACGGCATCTTGAACTGGTACCGCGAAGAAGGAATCATCTTCAAGGGTGGCTCCGGTGCAGGTATCAACCTGTCCAACATTCGTTCAAGTGCAGAACACCTGAAGGGTGGCGGAACTGCATCGGGTCCGGTCAGCTTCATGCGCGGCGCAGACTCATCAGCAGGCACCATCAAGTCGGGTGGCAAAACACGTCGTGCAGCAAAGATGGTCATTCTCAATGTTGAACACCCAGACGTTGAAGAGTTCATCTGGTGCAAGACCCGTGAAGAGCAGAAGGCACGTGCATTGCGCGACGCCGGCTTCGACATGGACCTCGACGGAAAAGATTCATTCTCGGTTCAATACCAAAATGCAAACAACTCGGTTCGTGTAACCGACGAGTTCATGTATGCAGTAAAAGAAGACCGCGACTGGACACTGCGTGCAGTAAAAGACGGAGCCCCAGTGCGCACCGTGCGTGCACGCGACTTGTGGCGCCAAATTGCAACAGCATCGTGGGAATGCGCAGACCCTGGTTTGCAATTCGACACCACCATCAACAAGTGGCACACCGCGCATGCAGCAGGTCGCATTAACGGATCAAACCCATGCTCCGAATACATGCACATTGACAACTCGGCATGCAACCTTGCATCAATCAACTTGCTGAAGTTCTTGAGCGATGATGACATCTTCGACGTAGACGCATACCGTCACACCATTGAAGTCATGTTCACCGCACAAGAAATTCTTGTTGGTAACGCCGACTACCCAACAGAAAAGATCGGCGAAAACAGCCGCTTGTTCCGTCAGTTGGGCCTTGGTTATGCAAACATCGGCGCACTGCTCATGGCGCTTGGCATGCCATACGACTC
>JALQWV010000110.1 GCA_023263465.1 Ilumatobacteraceae bacterium | reverse complement strand
GCATCAAACTCTTCCGCCCACGGTGCACCCGCGCCTACTTGACCCCAATTAATCAATGACAAGTTGTGCACGATATTGCCGCTACCTACCACCATGACATCTTCGGAAAGCAATGGCGCTAACGATCGCCCAATCTCTACGTGATCTTGTGCCGCCAAGCCTGAGTTGATCGACAGTTGTACAACAGGAACATCCGCATCTGGAAATACGTGGCACAAAACGGACCAAGCGCCATGATCAATTCCCCATTGCGATTGATCCATGGCTACCGAATAATGCGGAAGGACATCTGCAACCCGTTGGGCAACGTCGGGACTTCCCGTTACTGGATATTGATATTCAAAAAGTTCCTGAGGAAACCCACCAAAGTCGTAAATGATTCTTGGGTTGCGCATTGCTGTAACAGCGACGGCTCTCACATACCAGTGTGCAGAAATACACACCACGGCTTTTGGCTTTGGCTGCGCAGCTCCAAACGATGACCACGATTCGGTGTAGCGGTTGTGCTCAAGCGCATTCATTGGACTTCCGTGTCCAAGAAACGCCGCGGTTGTGGTCATACCACGACGCTACTTATTTAAAGAAAGGGTTCTCGCCCGTTGAGTGGTCGGTGAGGTCGCGAACCTTGGTGATCGTTGGCACTTTTGCCGACACCATTGTTTGCACGCCTTCGAGCATGGTTTGACGGCTCATTGAGCAACCATGACAGCCACCACCCATGGTGAAATATGCCGTTCCTTCTTTGTCGTGACCAGCAAATGTCACGAACCCACCGTGCGCAGCGAGCATTGGGTTGACTTCTGTTGTAACAATGGTTTCAATTTCCGCTGACGTTTCGTCGTCGCGAACCAATCCCTCAATCTGTGGAGCCTTCGGCTTATTTGGATTGCGAATAAGCAAACCTTGAGCATCTGAGTGATCAATTGTTGCACCCTGGAACGCGTCAAGATCTTTTGCTGGAACAATGATCTTCAGGCCGTCAATTGTGCGCACTTCATCGGTAAATGCAGCCTTGGTAAAGAAATCAAATGACAAGTCGTACCGGAAATCTTCACCAGGCTCGGACAAGATTTCAAGACGCAGACCAAGTTGAGCTCCTTCAGCCTCTGCATCGCGAAGTTCGAGGAGTTTCACATGCGCTTCTGGCGTGATTGAAATAATGGTGTTCGTTTTGTCGATGTCTGAGGTAGTGCTTGCAAAAGGACTCACGAGCAAAAGGTTACCGTCATGAGGGTTAGGAGCGCCTAACTGTGGCATTCTTTACAGGTGAACAATGGCAGCAAAAAGGCGATTTACGCAGCGTTTTTGGCCAACCTAGGAATTGCAGTCTCAAAGTTCGTAGGTGCATTGATTACGGGTTCAGCCAGCTTGCTGGCCGAAGCAGTTCACTCACTAGCTGACACCGGAAACCAATCTCTGTTGTTACTCGGAGCAAAACGTTCACGGCGTCAACCAAACGCACAATTTCAATTTGGTTTTGGAGCAGAGCGATACTTTTGGTCATTCGTCGTTGCATTGGTGTTGTTCATGCTGGGAGGCGTTTTTGCCTTGTACGAAGGCGTACATAAGTTTCGTCACCCACAGGAAACCAGCAGTTTCACGCTGGCAGTCATCATCTTGGGAGTCGCCATTGTGCTTGAAACTATTTCATTGCGTACGGCGATGAAGGAAGCCAACAAACTCAAGCCTGCAAAGGTTTCCTGGTTCCGCTATATCAAAACCACCAAGCAACCCGAATTGCCCGTGGTGCTGCTTGAGGACTTTGGTGCAGAGACTGGCCTGTTTCTCGCACTCGGAGGACTAGTTCTCGCGCGCTTTACTGGTGATCCTCGATGGGATGCAGTCGGATCTATAGCAATTGGAATATTGCTGGTCGCGATTGCATTTGTGTTGGCTTCGGAAATGAAGCATTTACTCATCGGTGAATCAGCTGATCCAGAATTGCAACAACGATTTCGACAGCAGATCGAACAAGATCCACGAATTAAAGAAATTATCCACATGGAAACACTGCATATTGGTCCAGACGACGTTCTTCTCGCAGCAAAAATTGATGTTGAACCAAATATCTCAATCCCAGAATTAGCACGTGCAATAGACGAAGCAGAGGTTCGTGTTCGTTCTGTGACGCCATTCAACGTCATCATCCACCTTGAACCCGATATTAAACGTTGAATTCAACACCACGATGACCACACACACGTCCATCACTGCAGTTGTTGTCCTTGGTGGTACTCCCCCGACGCGAGCAATCGCACACCAAATACCTGAACACCAATTGGTCATCGCAGCAGACTCTGGCTTGCACGGAGCAATTGATTTAGGTCTTCGAGTAAACGTCGTCATTGGCGACATGGACTCGGTGGACAAAGCTGTTCTTGCCGCAGTGGAGGCGAATGGCACAACTGTTACTCAGTTGCCACACGACAAAGACTCCACTGATGCCGAACTTGCACTGCTGAAAGCAGTGGACATGGGCGCCACGAAGATCGTGCTGATCACGAAGGGTGGTGGTCGCCTTGACCACCAATTAGGTGTTTTTGCCGTATTACAGAACCCAAAACTGCGCCACTGCACTATTGAGGCAATGTGGGATAACTCGATCCTGCATCTCATTCATGGACCTGCGTCGGTCTCCATCACAGGAAAACTGGGTTCAAACGTTGGGCTTATTGCAGCAGGTGGCGAAGCATCTGGAATCTCAACCAAGGGTTTGAAATGGTCACTCACCAATGAATCACTAGCTCCCCATTCATCTCGCGGAATAAGCAACGAACTCACCGAAGAAACTGCAACAATTTCAGTGCAGACAGGTTCGTTGTTTGTCGTTCAATCAAGTGCACTCAGTAGCTGAAGGAAGTACTCCCATGAAGAGAATTGTCGCAATCACCCTCAGCATGCTGATGTTCGCAGCATGTTCGGCAAGTTCGGACGAAAGTTCGTCAACAAGTGAAGGACCAGTAACGCTGACACTGTTGGCACACGATTCATTTACTCCAAGCGAGGGAATCTTTGATTCATTCACTGCCGAAACTGGAATTACGGTAAACGTCGTTCGCAGTGGTGATGCTGGCGAACTCGTTTCTAAAGCCGCACTTACTGCTGGCAACCCCGAGGGAGATGTGTTGTGGGGAGTGGACAACACACTCCTTTCTCGCGCACTCGATGCCGACATGTTTGAGTCATACCAATCCCCCAATCTTGCATTCATGAACGAATCAGTCATGCGAAACATTCCAGGCCATGAAGTAACCCCAGTTGATACTGGTGATGTATGCATCAACTATGACATCGCGTGGTTTACAGAGAACAACATCGCCCCACCAATGACACTCGATGCCCTCATCAACAGCACATACGCAAATTTGCTTGTAGTGCCCAGTGCAATTACATCTTCACCCGGTCTGGCATTCTTTCTTGCCACGGTCGCCGAGTTTGGTGAAGACGGATGGCAGGACTATTGGAAATCGTTACGTGAAAATGGCGTGCTGGTTGTAGATGGCTGGACGCAGGCATACGGCACCGAGTTCTCGGGATCTTCTGGCAAAGGTGAGCGGCCCATCGTGGTGAGTTACAGCAGTAGCCCTGCGGCCGAAGTTCTGTTTGCAGACCCGCCAACCGATGTTTCCCCTACTGGAGTTGCTCCGCTTACTTGCTTTGAGCAAATTGAATACGCAGGAATACTTCGTGGAACAAAACACAAAGCTGAGGCTCAACTGCTGATTGATTACCTCACTGGCACAACGTTTCAAAGCGACCTTCCGCTAACGCAGTTTGTTTTTCCTGTGCACGCAGATGCAACCATTCCAGATTCGTTCACTCGATACATCTCACGCCCAGAGCGAGCACTCACCATTGAATACAACGTGATTTCCGAGAACCGTGCCGCGTGGCTCGATGAGTGGTCAACCATCGTCTTCAAATAAGCCAATTGCATGACTACATCGCCGTACCCCAAAATCGCGCGGTGGTTAGTTGTCGCTCCAGCCCTGTTTTTGTTGGTTTTTTTAGCGATCCCAACAGTGGTGATGGTTCAACGCAGCGCAAGTGTGAATGCATTTGCAGACATCTTTGCAAACGATGGCTTTAGAAAAGTGGCTTGGTTCACCCTGTGGCAAACCATGTTGAGCACTATTCTCACGATTGTCTGCGCACTTCCTATCACGTTCATACTTGCGCGATTTTCATTTATCGGAAAACGATTATTGCTGGCACTCATCACTGCACCTTTCTTGTTGCCAACTGTTGTAGTTGGTTCTTCACTGTTCGCACTGCTTCCCGACCGCATGCACTACACGGCATCTGCGATCATCGTTGTGCACATCTTTTTCAACACAGCAGTAGTCGTACGTCTCGTCATGCCGCGTTGGTCACAAATTGATCCAGAATTGATTCACGCTGCACATACGCTTGGCGCTTCGCCTGCGCGCACATTTCGCACTATTACTTACCCACTCATTCGACCGGCACTTGGTTTTGCCAGTACAGCAGTGGCGTTATTTTGTTTTACATCCTTCGGAGCCGTACGAATACTTGGCGGACCCGCATACTCCACGTTAGAAACGGAAATCTACGTTCGATCAGTCCAACTTGGCGACCTAAACAGTGCAATTGCAATAAGCCTCGTTCAAGCTATTTTTCTCATTGGTGCGCTATTTGTATCGACGAAATTTGGGCGCCATCACACTTCGCCGCACACCATCAGCATTCAGGCACAACTGCCGATTGGGCGATCGCAGAAAACTGCCGTCCTATGCATTGCTTTGGTAGCCGGATTACTGGCTTTACTTCCGCTCCTTGCAGTTGCGTGGAAGTCGACCTCTGGTTGGTCACACGTGTTGTCAAACGACACCTTGCGTTCACTTGCGGTGAGCGCACGATTTGCACTTACCGCATCAATCATTGCAACCGCACTGGGAGCCATGTTTGCACTTGCAATCGCGTACCAATCCACGTCAACTCGACTCCTAGAAACCTTTACCTCACTTCCTCTGATGATTTCGGCGGTTACGGTTGGTCTGGGAATCGTGATTACCTTTGATCGGAGCCCGTTTGAGTTTCGCTCTTCCTGGTGGATCACCCCTGTTGCTCACTCGCTTATTGCCATTCCATTGGTTGTTCGCACGGTGTTGCCTGTTGCACAAGCAATTCCTCAGGACCTTCGCGATGCAGCGGCAACACTTGGATCAGGAGCAAAAGATCAATGGATGAGGATCGATTTTCCGTTATTACGTCGTGGCTTGGCTACTGCATGTGCACTTTCGGCAGCCATTTCACTCGGTGAATTTGGTGCCACCAGTTTTCTCACCCGACAAACTCATGAAACACTCCCCGTTTCAATCGCTCGACTGCTTTCTCGCCCTGGGGAAACTCAGCACGCCAAAGCTTTCGCTCTCTCAACACTGTTTTTCGTGTTTAGCATTGGTGCCGTATACATCGCAGAAACTGTGCGTGCCACACGAACGAAAACTCATTAATGCTCAAGATCACTGACCTCACCATCCACTATGAAAACGAAGTGATTCTTGACGGGGTGTGCCTTGAAGTACACACCGGAGAAGTGGTGTCGCTCGTTGGACCAAGTGGAGAGGGAAAGACCACTCTGCTTCGCGTGATCGCTGGAATTGAGCAAGCCGAATCGGGAACGGTATGTGTTGATGGCGCCGACGTTACGCACCTACCCACACATAAACGAGGAATTGGCTTGGTGTTTCAAGACAATCAACTCTTCCCTCACCTCACTGTTGGCGAAAACATTGCTTATGCATTGCGTGGAATAAGTAAACACGAACAGCGACTGCGTGTGAATGAGTTGCTCGCACTCGTTGGTCTTGAGGGTCTCGCAGATCGCGATGTCACCGTCATTTCAGGTGGTGAGGCAAAGCGTGTTGCGGTTGCCCGATCGTTAGCTGCAAACCCAAAAGTGCTGCTCCTCGATGAGCCTCTCACTGGTCTGGATGGCGAATTGCATGGTCGCCTATTGCGCGATCTTTCCACACTGCTAGCCGAGCGCAACACCACAGTGGTGCACGTCACCCATGACCGTAACGAGGCAAGCCAGTTCGCGGATCGCATCGTTGATATTCGTTCATTACATCGCCAGAGCAGAGTGGTTCGCATTACTACTGACGAACTTCTGCCTTTGCGCATGGCAGTACTTCGCGATGGCACTCCATCACAGGACCCAACCTATAAACAAGACCATTTTCCGGGTTGCGTGCACCTTGGAATCTATGAAGACTCTGCTCTGATTGCGTGCTCCTCGTGGATTCCACAGGCATGGCCACTCGATGAAACTCGTCCCGCTATTCAACTCAAAGGGATGGCTGTTGCCAAGCACGTGCAAGGCAGCGGAATTGGCGCTGAATTGTTAAGGGCTGGAATTCGCCATTGCGAAGATCACGGTGCGCATTACATCTGGGCACGTGCACGTGACAGTGCTCTCAACTTTTATACCCAAAACGGCTTTGAGATTTTTGGCGAACAGTTCATTGACGAAGCAACGGGTATGGGTCATCACTTAGTGATGAAAACCACTACTCGCCAACCTTGACATCGGTGGTAAACAGCACCGTACGAGACGGGTCTGGTTTCACCAAATACTGAATCTGCCATAGGCCAGAAAACGGGAAATTCACTACTGCCGTGTAGTGATTGGGGCTTGTGCGCACCAGATCTATCGGACCGCTTGGAATGCTCTTGCTTGGCAATGACATTCGTGCAGAAACCGAAGTCATTTGCGCAAATGAACCCACTAGCGAACCAATAGAAACATGAATCTCTGCTGATCCCACTCGAGCCGGGGTCACCGTAATGTCGGCAATGAGACCAGATTGTTTTACTGAAAACTGAACTGGCGCATTTGATGCTTGCTCGCGTGGTGGCAACGCAACAATCAATGCGGAGATTCCCACCACAATGAGTGCAATCAACGCTTCCACTACTACCGACTGCTGCAACTTAGCTGGGCCGTTCCTGCGAAGCGTTGAGCGTGAGAGTGCGCCGATTGCAACGAGGACCAGCACGAGAAGCACCTTCACAAGCAGTTTCTGGCCATATTCAAGTACGAAAACATTGTGTAGTCCATCCATGAGCAACAGCGCTTGGGCAATACCCGTCACTGCAATTACCGCTACTGCATACCCTGCTGCACGTGAGAACCAAAGCATGGACTGTGTGGACTGCAGCCAAAACTTGCGATCAATCGTGATGAGGAAGAGTGCTCCGATCCACAGAGATACCGCGAGGAAGTGCACTACGTCGAGCGTGAAACTGAGTGCAACGAGCGACTCTCCGCTTGGATGGCCAACAGCAGAGAGCGTGGCGGCGATTGCTATGGAGGCTCCTACTGCGAAAAGCCTCCACAGTCGCTTGCTGCGACTACTTATCGTCATGAGCAACAACGAGAATCCGAGAAGCAAGGAAATTCTCAGCAGCGTTGCCTGACCAAATGTCGTTGTCATGGTGTCGCTGAGTAATGAAAGGTCCGTCACGTTGTAGACCTTCACACCAGATGCGTGCGGACCATATGCAAACAACGCCTGAATGCTTGCAACAATCGCAAGTGTCCATGCGCCCCACAGGCTCATTCGCGTGCGAATGGAAGGCGCCTTTTGAGCACCAAACATCACTATTACAACGCCACCAAGCAGCGTCAGAATTCCCGCAAACATGACAAAACGGATGATGTTGAACAGGTTGTTTAAGCCATGACCCTGACGTGCATCGTTATTCAGAATGCGTGTTACATCGGATGAGCTTGTGCCAATTGAAAATGCAAACGATCCTTGCACAGGGTGCGAATCTGCAGAAGCATTTGGTGTACTCATTTTGTGATCGCTTGATGTGGCTGACATCACGATGGCATCAGATAGATTGTGTATTGTGTGGCTCTATGGACTGGAGAATCTCGCCTGAAAAATGTATTTGCTAGCTTTCGTATCTCTCTCTTGAGTGTGCTAGGTAGATACCTAGAAGTACCTCTAGATA
>JALQWV010000055.1 GCA_023263465.1 Ilumatobacteraceae bacterium | reverse complement strand
CTTCGCGACGACGCATGATCTCACCATCTTCAATGAGTTGGTGCAGAGTTTCAATGGCGTGAATCAACGTTTCAGGAGTTGGAGGACAACCCGGTGCGTAAACATCAACAGGAACGATTTGATCGACACCTTGCACAATGGCGTAGTTATTGAACATGCCGCCACTTGATGCACAGACGCCCATGGAGATCACCCACTTGGGCTCCATCATTTGGTCGTACACCTGACGAAGTACTGGTGCCATCTTTTGGCTTACACGTCCAGCAACAATCATGATGTCAGCCTGACGTGGAGACGCGCGGAACACTTCCATTCCAAATCGTGCAAGGTCGTAGTGCGGCGCTCCGGTGCCCATCATTTCAATTGCACAACAAGCAAGACCGAATGTTGCACCCCAACTTGAACGCGATCGCGACCACTTGACAAGATCTTCAATGCGACCCGTGAGGAAGTTGTGATCAAGACCTTCTAGGCCATCATCAAGGACGTTGCGTACAACACCCATTATGCGGCTGCTCCCTCATTGCGACCTTCGGTACCAACACGGCGAATGGTGCTCGTGAATGTTCGCGAATCAGAAGTCATCGGTTTAGATGCACTGTCATCCAATCTGACCGCTTTCTTGATTGGACCCCAGTCAAGTGCTCCTCGAGCAATCGCGTAAACGAATGCTGCGAAGAACACTGTGCTAAACGCAATCATTTCAAAAAATGCATATGGCCCGAGCGCTGCATGCGATGCCGCATACGGATAAACAAAGATGATTTCAATGTCAAACATGATGAACAACATTGCGATGATGTAGAAACTGACCGGAAAACGCTCTGGTGCTTCACGGCTTGGAACAATTCCGCATTCGTAAGGAGCCGACTTCGCAGTGTTAGGACGCCGGGGGGCCAACAGTTTTGATGCGACCAGACTGATTGCACCAAAAAGCACAGCAAGCGTCGCCAACACCACAATTGGAAGGTACTGGCCCACGAAATTCCTTACGCCTTAACAGGCGTTTTGTCACTGGCGAGATTCTCGCGTAACGCAAGATCTCGACGGTGGAGCAACCAGCACAAGATGGCGAATATCAACCCTGATCCAAACGTGATCAAAATGGCTGGTTGTCGCTTTGCGCCGAGGTCGCGAATCATATAGACGTAGCGGTGTGGTTGCGTCTCGTCGGCCACTGGACGTGCAGGTGCTCGACCTGGTTCGGTGCGCTGAGGAACCACAGGTACCACCTCAACTAACGCATAACGCGCTTTGTGGAAGAACGCAAAGAAGTCTAGAGAATCATTGATTTTTGGGAACCGCTCTCCACCACGATCAAAAACTGCAACACTCAGATACTCTCCAAGCGCAAACTCTTCTGCTTCTGTCTGCAATATCGCATCTGATGAAGCAACTGCTTGCCCACGTTGAGGGTCCGCTTCGTCGAGCAATGTCCAGCCTTCTGCTTGAAGCTGTGTAGATGCAGCTATGGACGTTTCTGCAGGCGTAGCTCCATCAACAACTGAACCATCAAGGATTCCAGCCGTGTTCAGCAGGGCAGCGTCTCGAATAATGGTGACCGGCTCTGCGGGCTTCCATGTTGGTTCAGGCCCTTTCAAACCAATTCCATATGTCCACCACACCGCAGCCATCACGGTCATCCAGCCGAAGAAGGCAGAAAGGATAATCAGCAGTCCGAGTCGAGCGCCAACGTTGGTGCCAACGATGAGGTAACTGCCACCAATAAGAACGACTACCGAAATGAGAACAACAACAATGCCCCGAATTTCCGGTTCCCACGAGATTGCTATAAGAGTTGACAGCATCTATAAACCTCGCACGTAGTCGACGATTGCATTGATTTGTTCATCGGTGAGCATTGCGCCAAATGCTGGCATACGTCCACTTCCCTGACCTTGTTCGCCATAACGCTTGCCGTATTCGCTACCACCCTTAATGAAACTAATCATGTCGTTCTTCACTGGAAACTGCCGAACAGATGAACCGCCCGTAAGGTTTGGCCCCAATGCGCCACCACCTGTGATTTGTGGGTCACCATACGACCATCCCTTGGTATGGCAACGAGCGCATGAATAGTTACCGCCACCCAAATCTAGATTGAACAAAGCTTCGCCAAGCGTGGAATACGTTCCGGCTGCGACCAAGCGTTCCGCTTCCGCAGTAATTTCGTCTTGCTTCGCCTTCGGCAAATGTCCACCATCACAAATTCGAGGATCTGCATCGACAACTGAGCAGTTCTCCCGCGGAATTTGAATACTCTTCAAATACGACAGCACAGTTTGTATTTGCTGATCATTCATTGGTCCACCACCAACAACGCCCCAAGGCGACATTGGTGAGAAAGGACGACCGTATTCAAGAATGAAGCGAACTTCGCTCTCGCTGAATCGATAAAAAATGGTGTTCAGCGCTGGCGCCTTCCAACTCACTTCGCGAACTTCACCAGTCTTTGAATCGGTAAGTGCATACACCGCAGCACCACCTGATCCTTTCGTCCCACCATGGCAACCTGCACAGTTAAATCCACCGTTAGCGGTCACATCGTAAAGACGGCTGCCCCAAGATTCGAAGCGATGATCCCACCCGTTTTTTGCACCTTCCTGACGGCCTGGTTCAAGAATCCAGTACAACGGCAATGCAAGAGTGATGATCGCAAGAAACAAAATTCCAATGAGTTGGGTGCGCTCAATCTTTTTGCCTTCAAGAATCTCATCGTCGTAATACGGCTTGCGATTTGCGGCAAGC
Organism: Ilumatobacteraceae bacterium; assembly: GCA_023263465.1. GTDB lineage: Bacteria > Actinomycetota > Acidimicrobiia > Acidimicrobiales > Ilumatobacteraceae > UBA3006. The sequence continues at coordinate 2,646 of JALQWV010000055.1, read as the reverse complement.
TTGATTTCTGATCCGATTTCCTTGCGACTCTTGCGAATGTTGGAAAGGCCATACAGCCCCCAACCAGCTAACGCAGTAATCAGGAAGAACCATGAAATGTTGGTTGTTACGTCAGCAAACATCAGTGCGATCCTCCACCCACACAGTGTGGTCCTTCGGCCTCTTGACCGGTGGTGTTCGTACCAATCGGTGGACCACCAAATACGGTTCCCGTGTCAACGACAACAATGCCGTTAGCAACCGAAACGCCAAATCGGTCCATACCGCGCGGTGCTGGGCCACCCTTTTTTTCACCTACACGGTTGTACTGCGATCCGTGACATGGGCATTCAAACCATTGTGAACTCTTGCATTCAGGAACACGACAACCTAAGTGAGGGCACTTCTGGTAGAGGGCAATAATTCCAGCCTCAAGCCCTGCATACACCGGAGCCTGATGACCGTAAGCAATTTTGCCCTTTGACAGCGATTCCTTTGGATATTCAGCAATCCAAGCGCGGGCCTGGGGCATGTACAAGAAGCCTTTATTAGCTCGGATCTGCGCAATCACGTCAGTCAAATTTCCTATGGTGATCTTTGATCCGAAACCACCGGATGAACTTGTCCACAAAAAACCAATAAGCGACGCACCGAAACCACCAAGGCTCGCGCTCATCAAGGTAACAATTGCACGGTTAAAGAACTTACGGCGCGTTACGCCAACCGCTTCTGCATCGGGGGCAACCCAAGGTTCAATTTCAGCCTTTGGAGCCGCAACAATTGCTGCATTTTGCTTGCGCACGACTGCTTCAAATTGGCGACCAGTGAGATGCTCTGGATCAACAGCTCCGCGATCCTTTTTCCGTGTTTCGCGGGCAAGTGTTCCCGTTCCACGAACTCCAGAGGCGCGCGACGAAGTCAACACAACGCCAACTCCAGCGATGATGAGAACCGCAATAGCGATGGTGATGATCTGAATAGTTGTCATATATACGTGTATCGCCTTAGAGCTCGAAGAAAATTCCGTCACGCCATGGGAACGTGAAGTTAAAACCAGGACCGCGGAAGAACGAACCGATGATCACAAGTACTGCCCAAAACATTAAGAACATGGTCATCATTCCTGTCATGAACTTACGGTCCTCGGGACGGTTGGACACCGTCTTGTCCAAATATGGCGCAAACATCAACGCAACGAGGCCTACTCCAGGCAACGTCACACCAGCAATCATTGGGTGAAACATCGTGAGCAGTTCTTGCAGTCCAAGGAAGTACCAGGGAGCCTTTGAGGGGTTTGGTGTTTGGTTGAAGTTGGCGGCTTGCAAGAGTGGTGCATTAACCACCCATGAGAACAAGAATAAAAACGCTGTACACGCAAGTGCAGCCACAAATTCAACAGCAAGCAAGTGTGGCCAGGTGTGCACTTTGTCAACTGGCTCAGACTTCACGTCTTGAATGGATCCCGACTTAACGACGGTAAGCAATCGTTGCGTATGGCCACCAGGGCCAGCTGCCATTGGCACATTTCCTTCTGCTGGAGCAGCAACTACCGCACCGCTTGGTTTTTCGGCAACGGCAACTGAGCCACCGGCCTTTGCTGCTTTGCTTCGTTCAAGAAGGTGAGCAGGAATGCGCGAGTCACCCGAAGCTGTGCCTTCAGTTGAAGCGCCTGCTTCTGCTGCAGCTTTTTCGCGCGCAGCTTGTGCACGCTTGAGGAGGTGTTCTGGAATTTCAGTCATTGCTGAACATCCTTTCAATCGTTGAATTCATCACAAAGGACCCGAGATTCCGCCATCTTTGCGCACTCGCCAAAAGTGAATAGCCAAGAAAATCACAGTGACAAACGGGAAGAGCAATACGTGCAATACGTACCAGCGCAAAAGCGTTTCTGCACCAATTTCGACGCCACCCAACAATACGAATCGAACTTGCGAACCAATAACCGGTGAGTAGCCCATCATATTGGTGCCCACCGCCACCGCCCAGAGCGCGAGTTGGTCCCACGGCAGAAGATATCCGGTAAATGAAAGCAACAGCGTAAGCGTGAGCAGAATAACTCCAACCACCCAGTTGAATTCACGAGGAGCCTTATATGCGCCGTGATAAAACACGCGCGCCATATGCAAGAACACACTGAGCACCATGAGGTGAGCACCCCAACGGTGCATGTTGCGCACCATCAACCCAAACGTCACCGAAGTTTGCAATGACTGAATGTCCTGCCACGCATTTGCTGCCGTTGGTCGGTAAAAGAACATCAAGAAAATGCCCGTAACCGTAAGCAAAATGAACAAAAAGAAGCTGAGCCCGCCAAGGCACAGTGTGTAACTGACCTTCACTGCATGTCGCTTCACCTTCACTGGGTGCAAGTGGTAAAGCACCGAGTTCATGATCACATACGAGCGATTACGCGGTGAGTCGGTGTATCCCTTACGGAAGATTGAACCTGGGCGAAATATCGAATTCCACGCTTGGCTTCCCTGTAACGATTCACCTAATTTCGCAGCACGCTCTTTCAGCGTGAGGCGAGGCTTTTCTTCAAGGTCTGCCCCTTTAATTGGTGTAGAAATAGATTTAATTCTTTCGACTTCTGCTTTATCAGCAATTACTTTATGATCTGGAGAAATTAATGCCCAATCAGGGATTGCAGTATGACTGTGTGAATGT
>JALQWV010000058.1 GCA_023263465.1 Ilumatobacteraceae bacterium | reverse complement strand
TGGTTGCTGGCCCCGACAACGCATCGTTGTTGCACCAACCCAGTCGCAGCATTATGAAAGCGCTTGACCGTGCTGGCAAAAAGGTGAGCGACGTTGACTTGTTTGAAATTAACGAAGCATTTGCTGCGGTAGGAATTGCATCCATGCGTGAACTGGGAATCTCAGACGACATCGTGAACGTTAATGGCGGAGCAATCGCTCTTGGTCACCCAATTGGCATGAGTGGCAACAGACTTGCACTCACCTTGTTGCATGAGTTGCAACGTCGTGGCGGGGGCATGGGTGCAGCAGCACTGTGTGGCGGCGGCGGACAAGGCGATGCGCTGGTTGTTCGCACGGTGAAGTGAACCTGTGTAATGAAGCTGTTCCCTTCTCCAAAAGCAAATAACACTGACGCACTCATTGGTGCAGTAGGTGCAGCACTTGCCATGGCAGTTACCTGGCTGGTGAGTGATGCATTGCTCGACAGTGTTTCGCCAATACTTGCCCTCTCCATGGGTGCCTCAGCGGTCATTTTGTTTACGATGCCGACCGCGCCAGCCGCACAACCAGCCCCATTGATTCTTGCCCATTGTGCTGCGGCATTTATTGGTGTTTTGTCTGCACAAGCCTTCAACAACACGGCACTCGCAGTTGGTGTTGCAGTTGGCGTTCACGCTGGATTAATGGTGCGCTTTGGTTACATGCATCCGCCAAGTGGTGGAACAGCATTAACCGCAGTTATTGGCGGCAGCGCAGTTACTGACCTCGGCTTCTCATTTATTTGGCGTCCAGTGCTGTTGAATGCAGTGCTTCTTGTAGTGCTTGCATTCGTGATTAATGCACCATTTGCATGGCGTCGCTATCCAGCGAAGTTCTAAATTAAACGTGGGCAGTTAGCCCTCTATTTCGCGGCGACCCTCAAGTGCTCGACCAAGTGTCAGCTCGTCGGCGTATTCCAAGTCGCCACCTACCGGTAAGCCACTGGCGATTCGCGTAACCCGAAGACCAAGCGGCTTCAATAATCGGGCTAAATACATTGCTGTTACGTCGCCTTCGGTGTTCGGGTTGGTGCACAAAATGATTTCGGTAATGCCTTCGTCGTCGAGGCGAGAAAGCAGTTCGCGAATTTTCAATTGATCTGGGCCAACACCTTCGAGTGGGTTCATTGCTCCGAGCAATACGTGATACCGACCGCGAAATTCGCCGGTTTTTTCGATAGCCACAATGTCGCGAGACTCTTCGACCACGCACAACACACTTTGGTCACGACGTGAGTCGTCACAAATGTGACATACTGAACCTTCGGAAAAATTAAAACACTTCTGGCAAAACTGAACGAGCGCCTTTGCTTCGGTAATTGCGCTCGCCAATTTCTCGACGTCGTGCGCGTCGGTTTTCAGTAAGTGAAAAGCAATTCGTTGCGCCGACTTTGGACCGATGCCTGGCAAACGACCCAACGCATCAATGAGCGTTTGCATTGCAGTGGTGTATGCAGATGCCATTGCTGTAATGCCTTACTGACTATTTCTTTTTTGCTTGATTGACAATTTGCGAACCAGGGAAGGCTTTGGTCAACTGATCCATTGCCGATGGCATGGTGTTGTTTGGTGCATCCAGAATCTCACTGCGATCTACTTCGTCTGGAATTTCCATTTCTTGCACCTTTGACCGAACAGTGCGGCCAGTTGGCGACGTGGCATCTTTGTCAACCGTGAATTCGATAGCAAGCGTGCGACCAGTAATGGCTTCCAATTGAGCAACAACAACAGGTACGTGTTCTTGCGCCTTTGCCATGTGCATGTCGTTTGGTGCGGCAAGCGTAAGCGTTGTGTCGTTGCACGACTGAGGTGTAACTGCTGAATACAACGCGCGAACGAATGGTTTTAGGCCGGTGAGCACTTCGGGCCACTTGGCAACCACCTGAGAATCGGATGCCGGTTCGGATGGTTTAGTTGCCGTTACTGGTGCCGGCCTTTGAGCTGCGCTTGCTGATTGAGGTGTGGGTGCAGGTGTACTTGATTGGGGCATGCGTGCTTTGCCCCCAACTTGCACTTTCCCCGTTGCAGGGTTTACTGGCACTGGTTTTGCAACTGGACCTGTTGCATCGGCTGCGCGAACTACGCCGGCCTCTAAGCGCTCGAGTCGACCAATGATTGCGGCGATATCGCCACCCAATGTTTTGTTCGTGAGTTTCACCAACGACACCTCGAGCAGCAACCGTGCGTCGGGGGCATGACGCATTTCAATCAGTGCTTCGCCCAGCACTTCTATGCTGCGCACCAATGTGCTTGGGCCAAGTTTGCGCGCTTGGTCTGCGACAACGGTTGCACGTTGCTCTGGCAACTGCACCAGTTCTGGCGCCATGAGTGAAAGGAAGCATTCACGAAGATGACGAACAATTTCTTCGGTGAGTGAGCGCGGATCGTTTCCTTGCTGAATGGAAAATGCGGTTGCGGCAAGTGCGCGCGCCGGGTCTTGTTCGCTAATGGCTTCAATGAATTCATCAGACGACATTTGCTCGTCAACTTCGCCACCACCAGCTGCAATAAGTTCAAGTGCGGACAAAGTGTCACGTGCAGAACCGCCGCCCTGCACAAGCACGTGTGCGATTGCGTCTTCGCTTACTTTTAGGTTGGCGTCTTTAATCACCCAACGAACATGTTCTTCAAGGTCGTGCAGTGGCAGTAAGTGAAACTGCAAATGCTGCGTGCGTGAGCGTATGGTTTCGCTCACCTTCTGTGGGTCAGTAGTAGCCAACACAAACACCACATGTGGTGGAGGTTCCTCAAGAGTTTTCAGAAGTGCGGCTTCTGCTGCCTTGGACAACATGTGCACTTCGTCCAGGATGAATACACGGTGACGACCAGGGTTGCCAAGAGATGATCGCTCAATTAGGTCACGCATGTTTTCGACACCGTTGTTGCTGGCGGCGTCTAGTTCTAAAACGTCGTATGAGTTACCACTGTCAATCGAGCCACACGAATTACAAATGCCACATGGCTCGCCTTCTTCCGGCGACTCGCAGTTCAATACCTTTGCCAGAATGCGGGCTGTTGAGGTTTTTCCCGTACCACGTGGGCCAGAGAACAAATAGGCCTGACCTTCGCGATGATGAATGACTGCATTGCGCAGAGCGCGAACCACGTGCTCTTGACCCTTTAGTTCGTCGAAGCGACGTGGGCGATAGCGACGGTAAAGCGATTGGACAGCCATTGCCTGCGAGCCTACCTACGAGGTGGTTCACGGTCGGATTTGGCTACCGTCTAGGTGACGCCATGACGACAATCTTGCCTGATCTACGCCGTAAATCGGTCCGCCTGGTGTGCGGCCTTGGCCTGCTTGCCGCGGTGGCCGGCCCTTTTTCTAGTTCGGCATTTGCCGCTGCTGGCCCAAACGAAGTCATTTCGTCGAACCCTGCTTCGGGTTCCACTTTGCAGGTGCCACCAACAAAATTACAACTGACTTTTCGCTCGGCAGTAGAAGGACCGTTAACTGTCAATTTATTGTGTGGTCCAAACGCTGACATCGCAGTGGCTCTCAGTCCTCCGATAACGCAAGATAATCTCGTCTTCGGTATTCCATTACCGGGACAACAGCCAGAGAATGGTCAGTGCGTAATCAAGTGGAGCATTGCATCATCGAATTCCGCTGGTTCAATTTCGTTTGCATTAGCGGTTGTTCAAGACAGCACGGCTGCTGTAACAGAAACCACCGTTGTTGCGCCTGGCGAAACGGTGGAGGCAATTGGAGAAACCGTCACTACATACTCTGGCGCTGGGCGCAAAACCGGAATTGTGTTGGGTTTATTACGCATTGCTGAATACTTTTTTGTGTCTGCCCTGTTTGGTGGACTCATCTTGATGTTGCTCGCTTGGCCAGAGGGCACCGAGTATCCAATTTGTTTGCGCTTCTTCAAACTGACGTGGCTGTTTTCCATCGTCACCATGTACTTAATTGTGTCAATGAACACGTTCCGACATTCCAATGACGGATTCGCCAGTGCACTAAGTCCATTTAGTTGGTTTGGACACACGGGTGGCAGCGCTGGCGCAATATTGATTTTGCGATTTGTGCTCGTTGCTGCAGCGTTTTGGGTTGCATTTGACCCAGAAAAAATTGTTGACCCAACAACGCAAGTTCCTGCACTCACCATCGTGACCTTGATGATGGCGACGTATGGACTTACACGAGTTGGTCAGCATGTTTCATTCTTTAACTATGTAT
>JALQWV010000035.1 GCA_023263465.1 Ilumatobacteraceae bacterium | reverse complement strand
GGTAACGGTAAGCGCTGAAGGCTTGGTCTCTATTGCCATGAAGCTCACCATCAAGGGTTGTCCACTGCGGGTACAGATTAAGAACGACATTGAATCGCGCGTGTTGGTGCATCCGGGTGTTACCAAAGTGACCATCGACTGGGGCGAGATGACTGCCGACGAACGATCTGCGGTAATGACTCGTGCGCGTTGGAACGCAAAGGAGCAAGCGAGCGATACTCAAATTCCTATCAATGCTCGCGTGCTTGCCATTGCCAGTGGCAAGGGCGGGGTTGGGAAAAGCTCGGTCACCGTGAACCTCGCTGCCGCAATTGCTGAACAAGGAAACATTGTGGGTGTGCTCGATGCAGACATTTGGGGTTTTTCAATTCCTCGAATGTTAAACATGCCAGACCGACTTGAAGCGCAAAAAGTTGAAGGAAGCGATAAGCCTCGAATTATTCCTAATGAGCGCAAAGTTGGAAATGGTTTGCTGAAGGTGGTGTCAACAGGAATGTTGGTTGAAGACGAAGGCACCGCGTTGATGTGGCGTGGACTCATGTTGACAAAAGCCGTTGAACAATTCTTGAACGACGTTCATTGGGGCGAACTTGACTACCTACTTATTGATATGCCGCCAGGAACAGGTGACGTGCAAATGGGACTAGCGCGCATGTTGCCACGAACAGACCTGATCATTGTCACCACCCCTGCAGTGTCGGCACAGAAAGTTGCCATCCGTGCAGCAGATATGGCGCGACGCAGTTTCTTGCGTGTTGCCGGAGTCATAGAAAACATGAGTTCCTTTACCTGCGATCATGGGAACACATACGAACTCTTCGGAAATGGTGGTGGTCAAGCGTTGGCGGCCGAAATTGGCTCACCGTTACTTGGAAACATTCCGATTGAAGCCGCGGTTGCGAACGGAAGCGACACGGGTGAACCGATCGTGCTCAGCAAGGCTGGTGTGGCCGCAGAGGCGTTTGCTGCGATTGCCCAACGCATTATTAGCGAAACCGAATCCAGGCAAGACATGGTGGGTTGTTCAGCGCGCAGCGAAGAAGTCGTGCAAGTTTCCGTTTCTCAACGTCGTTAGTTTTTGTAGTCCGTGTCTCCGGGTAATGCAATGCCCACCACTCGTCCTTCAGCATCAACTTTGAGTTGAGGAATGATCGTCGTCGGCGTACCGATTTTTTTTGCTGCAACAAGTGCATCATCAGTGGATGCATGCGGTAGCAAAAACTCCAAATTACGAATAGTTGGTGGCATCATGGCCAAGTCACCAGAGCGCTGACGCGCCAATGCATCTGCCGGCGAAACCCACAAACTGGCAATGGTTTCACTGTCATCATGCAATGGATCCTGCCCTTCTGGTGCCCTTGCTACAAAAAATCGGGTATCGAAACGACGTGCCTCGCCAAGTGGGGTTATCCAGTGACTTACATAATGAATGTTGTCGGTGATGAGGCGTAGATTCTCGTCATCACATAACTGCATCATGGAGATGTTTCCTTCGTGCACTTGATGGCGAGCCTTCGAGAATCGATCAATCACGTCTTCGTCTTCAAAGCGAATCAATTCCCGTCCATCCGCAGGACGGGCAAGCAATACTCCTGCCTCTTCAAAACATTCGCGAATTACGGCTACCCAATAGGAAAGGCCGCCTTGTGGAATTCCAAGGAGAGCACTTGCTTCTTCATCCGTCATTCCATCACAATGTGCTTCAAGCGTGGACTCTGCGTCGTTGGCATCTACACGACCACCAGGAAATACATACATACCTTTTGCAAATGCCGCGTTCAACGTGCGCTGCAACATAAACACTTCAACGCCATTCAAGGGGTGATCACGCAGCAACATCACCGTCGCCGCTGGCCTAATTGGCACCATCACTGGATCAAAGTCGGCTGTCGTCATGATTGCTTGGCCGTGACCACTACTCGTTTACTTCGACCTAACACGTACGCGCCGACTACTGCAATAACACTTCCAACAATTGCCAGTGGTGCAACGGATTCATTATTGATAAACACGCCCACCGCAAGAGAAACTGCTGGCATCAAATACAAACTTCCTGCAGCGCGGGTTGAACCAATACGACCCGACAATGTCACCATTGCAAAGTGCGCAATGGCTGTGCCTAACACGCCTAATGCGAGAATCGCAGCAAATGGACCCCAAGAAAATGGTCGATCGTTGTTGATAAGCGAATAAATACCAAGCGGTGCAAGAAGAAATACCGCGACGATTTCTGCTCGCAACAAAACCGGAAGTGAACCGTATTGTTGCTGCAAGGGTGAGGCTACGTTCAACGCGAATCCATACATGACAAGCGCGATCAAAATGAGAACAACACCAAACATGCTGGAAGAACTTTCGCGAATGGATGGCAATGCGATAAGCACTACTCCTCCAAATCCGATCGCAAGCCCCAGCACTTGACCTCGTGGAGGTAATCGGCGCGCAATAACCGAAGCCACAACAGCAACGAACAATGGCGTTCCACCATTCAGCATTCCTGTCACGCTGCTAGATACATGTTGTTCAGCAAATGGAAACACGGTGAGCGGTATCACCAACCAGACTAAAGACAACACGATGATGTTTGGCCAAGCGGCATGTGGAACTGGTTGCCGAGCTTTTGGAATCATGCTCAGCGTGATGCAACCAAACAACACACGCATTGGGGTAATCAGGCCTGGTGCAAAGGAATCCAACCCAACATCAATGAAATAAAAAGATGAGCCCCAGATCACCCCTGGAACGACGAGTAACAACCAATCAAGTGGCTGTAAAGGGGCTGTCTCCGATGCCTCGCGACGCTGGATTGCCTCGTTACTCACTCGTGCCTGAACGCTTCTCGCGATAGTCGCGTGCAGCGCCTTCCAGCGGTTCAATTTCCAGCGTCACGCCATCAATTGCAGCGACGCGAAAAGAAGAGCCAGAAGTAATTGGCGTTGAACGGTTGGTTCGTGCACGCCACTGCGCATCATGAACGTTGACAATGCCTTCAGGGTTCACATCACTTACCGCAATTCCTTCGGTGCCAATTAGCCACTCACGACCAATCGTTGGAGTCGCAAACCGAGTGCGCACCATGCTTGGCATTCCCACGATAAATGCAAGTGCCATCATTGCAATTCCAGAAACCAGTGTGATCCAGGACATGCGCATGTTGCTGCCATCAATTGGTCGGTAGAGGGCAAATGACGCAACCACAAACATGACGAGACCTACACCGGTCCAAAATCGTGGCACTCCCACTTGAACATCGACTGCGAAGGCGAGTAACGAAAGAATGATGAGTGCAACTGCCCATCCACGCACCGGCAATGATGCAAGACCATACGTTCCAAGCAGCGAGCAAATTGCACCGACTACTCCGGCAATTCCAATTCCAGCCGTGAAAAACTCAAACACCAACAAGGCCAGTCCAATGGCAAACAGTAAGTACGCAACTGGTGGACTTGCAACCGTGTGCATCAATTGACCCGTGAGCTCCAATTTAAAGAAACGCGCGGCAGTTGCATCGCGAACGATTTGTCCGCTGCTGTCTACTTTTTCGACGACGGTGTTCAATTCCGTGTTACCAACTTGTATACCATCAAGTGCGAGCAACATGTTCCGAACTACTGGAACGCCTTGGTCGTCTCCCGCATAATTCAAAACGCCTTCTTTGCGTGCCTCCGTGAAACCGATTGTTGATGTACGAAGCACGGCACCAATTGTTCCGAATGAAACTTCTTTCCCATTCACCTTCAATGCTTGGCCCGTGTATCCAATTCGTGCACCGGGTGCCATCGCTCGAACATCGGCAACAGCCAATAACTGTGCCGACAATCCAAATGCACGCGCACCTGTAGGACCGACCCAAACGGCGACTGGAATATCGGCTTCTGAAATTTTTGTCAGTAGTTCAGCCATTTTGTCTGCTGACACCACCGCTCCACGAGAGTTCACCTGCAACACCATCGCTTGCGCGCCATTTTCCTGCGACCGAACAAGTGCGTTCTCAATCTCGGCAACAACAACATTGTCAATAAGACCGCTCACAGCAACAATGTCGACGGGAGCCAAGTCTTCAGCAGATTCGGCTGCTGCATTTCCATTGAATGAAAACAGCACCGCACCAAGTGCCAAAGCGGCGATTGCAAGCCGTGAAACACGCGAGAACATATGCACGAAAACCTCCGGGGTGAGCAGAACTGCACCTGTACGGTATCCGCGCGATGCCTACCGAGTTATGCTCAAGACGTGCATATTTTAGTTGGAACCGACGCCCAATGGGTACTTGATGAAGTACTTGCAGCCCTCAGTTCTCCCGAGAATTCCTTCACTGTTTGCAGTAACGGTCGCGACGTTCCAGAAGCAATCAAAACACGCACTCCGGATGTTGCAATTCTCGATCTGCAATTTGGAACTATGGGTGGCATGGCCGTCACCATGAATTTGCGTCTCGATCACAGCGATCACCGCATTCCACACATCCCTGTTTTGATGTTGCTCGATCGAGATGCAGATGTGCATTTGGCAAAACGCAGTGGCGCTGAAGGTTGGCTCGTGAAGCCACTTGATGCACTGCGCATTCAGCGCGCAATTCGTGCTCTTACTGCTGGGGACTCCTGGCACGAAGGCACTACTGCAGGTGCGTCCTCGGCTTCACGCTAAATTTTTAGAGGGATTTACCCCGGTCCCTTTTCGCTCTCGGAGCTGGCATGCGAACTAGATCATCATCAATGACGTCGTGTCGCGGACCCCAACTACCAATAAGCGCTTGAGCCATTGCGGCTGCCGGAAGCGCCAGAACTGCACCAACTGGCCCGAGTATTGCACCACCAACAATTGCCGAACCGAATGCAACTGCAGCATGCACGTGCAATGTTCGCGCAGTAATTCTGGGCGAGATGAGATAGTTCTCGAGCTGTTGGTACACCAATACAAACACAACTACAAGCAAGGCCTTAATCGGTGAGTCGAAGAATGTGAGTAGCAATGGCAAGACGCCTGCAAGATACGTTCCTACAACAGGCAAAAACTGCGACACGATTCCAACCCACAGCGCCATAGCGATCGGTGCTGGCGTTCCAATTGCTTGGAACGCAATCCAATGAAAAAACGCAGAGACCAATGCAAGCAGCGCACGTGAATACAGATATCCACCAGTTTTTGCAATTGCGAGATCCCACGTGCGCAGCACCGCTCGTTGTTTAGCCTCAGGTAATCGACTACAAATCACTCGCCTGAGTCGCGGACCATC
>JALQWV010000179.1 GCA_023263465.1 Ilumatobacteraceae bacterium | reverse complement strand
AGAGGCTCCTGACGCTTTCCGTCAATTTCCTTCGTAATTACTTCTGGGCGACTTACTTGCAACTCAAAACCTTCCCGGCGCATGTTCTCGATAAGCACTGCAAGTTGCAATTCTCCTCGACCAGCAACTTCCATCACTTCTGCAACTTCGGTATTGGAAATTTTGATACTTACGTTTCCAAGAATTTCTTTATTCAATCGATCACGCAAGTGACGACTTGTGAGGTATTTGCCGTCGCGACCCGCGTATGGAGAAGTATTTACTCCAAAACTCATTCGCAAAACTGGTTCGTCAACCTCAAGTCGTGGAAGTGCAACCGGATTGTCTACTGATGCAATGGTGTCGCCCACCTCGACCTCTTCAATTCCCGAAAGAATGAACAAGTCACCTGCGACTATCTCAGTTGCGTCTGAACGCTCAATTCCAGAAAACTGGAAAAGGCTGCTGAGCTTGCGTTTCAAGACTGGATTGGCATTGGTTTCAGTTGGCTTTTGACAAACCGCAACGTTGTCGCCTTTGCGTAAAACTCCTGAAATCACTCGACCAATTGCGAGACGACCCAAATAATCAGAAGCATCGAGGTTTGTCACCATTGCTTGCAAAGGAGCATTTGCATCATTTTTAGGGGCAGGAATATGTTCAACAATTGCATCAAGGAGCGGGCTGAGGTCTGCATCAGCCGCTGGCATTCCTAGGCCCTTCATTGCCCTACTTTCACGAGCAACGGCTGAGTAAACAGGAAATGACAGGTGATGGTCAGCGTGCGCGAGATCAAGGAAAAGCTGTTCAACCTCTTGAAGAACTTCTTCTTTTCGTTCATCTTGTCGATCAACTTTGTTGATCACCAAAATCACGGGAAGGTCAAGCGTTAGAGCCTTTGACAACACATAACGCGTTTGCGGTAATGGGCCTTCAGCTGCGTCTACAAGTAACAAAATTCCGTCAACCAGAGCCAATGCACGCTCTACTTCACCACCGAAGTCAGCGTGACCAGGTGTGTCTACAAGATTGATTTTGGTGCCCTTCCACTCAATCTGAGCGGCCTTGGCCAAGATGGTGATTCCTCGTTCGCGCTCTTGGTCGTCATTGTCCATGACACGCTCAACTACAGCGGCATGAGCTGCAAAGGTTCCTGTACTACGCAACAGCGCATCTACGAGGGTGGTTTTTCCATGGTCTACGTGCGCCACTAAGGCGATATTTCGTAACTTCTCAGATTGTTGTGTCATTTGTTGGGGGTGATGTGAAAAAGCCGATTACGACTTGATTAGATCTCTTCCTCTTCGCTTTCTTCGTCGTCTTCATCGAATCGCACTCCATAGCGTTCCGCTATGGCTGCATACTCGTCCTCTTCGGTCTGCGGCGAACGCGAACGACCACCAAAACCCAAATCTTCGGCCGTAGGACCTGATTGCTTCAATCTGCGCGCTTCTTCAAAGCGACGATGACGACCCTTCTTCACGGTAGGGGCTCCGAACTGTGCTCGGACGACTACCGCTTCGGTAGCCGCCTATTGAATAAACATCGTCTTTGAGTGTAGCCGTAGAAGTGGGCAAAAATGGGCATTAATGCAGGGTTGTTGGTAACAGTCGCAAGCGACCTCGTCCGTCAAAACTGAGACCCGCTTCACCAGAGAGAATCTTTTCAATATCTCGTCCAACTATTTCAGCCCGCCATCCTGTGGATAACCGTGAGTTCGCGGTTTTGCGCACGAGGTTCATGATGTCTTGTCGAGTGCCCAACAAGGTTGCATCAACATGATGCACTCGAGCGAGCTCTCCGATCCAGGCTGCGATCAGGCTCAGTGCAGGACGAAACTCCTTATCGACGTCATCATGGTCTGAATGAGGGATCTTTGCTTCAACATCGCGACCACGCGCAACCGCATCAACGATCTCCTGACCCACCTGTCCACCGACTTGACGACTTTCAAGACCGCGAATTGATGGCAAATCTGCGATCGAACGTGGCATCGCATGAGCGATTCCGAGCAATGCGATATCGGAAAGCACACGACGCGGAGGCATGTCCAGTTGCATGGCTTTCCTCTCTCTCCAATCGGCAACCGATTGAGCAACGCCTCGAGAGGATGGCTTCAAGGTGCGAACTTCCTTTATGCGAAGCCAGGCTTCAGAGGGATCCTGTGGAACATTTGGGCGAGTTCGCAATTCTTCGCACGCCTCTGCAGCCCACGATGCCCTTCCCAACTCAGTTAAGCGCGCCATGATGCTGTCGTGGAGCACGAACAAGTAGTCCACATCACTAGCCGCATACTTTTGTTGATCAACGGTTAGTGGTCTTCGCAACCAATCAGTCAGTCGATCTCCTTTTGGCAAAGAAATTTTCAGTTCGTTTTGAACCAAGGAAGCGAGTGACGGTGTCGACATTCCGATAAATCCAGATGACAATTGGGTGTCAAATATACGTTTGGGCACCGACCCAGACGCATGTTGAAGTACTTCAAGATCTTGTTGTGCGGCATGAATAACGCACAGCGATTCGGCGGCGAATAAGCGTCCAAGCAATTGAGTATCCACCGCCAAAGGATCAACCAGCGCTGTCACATCACCTACTCGAATCTGAAGCAAGGCGAGTTTTGGGAAATAGGTCTTTTCTCGATGAAACTCGGTATCAAGCGCGTACCGCTCCGAAACAATTGCTCGGTCAATGAGTGCATTCAACGACGAATCGTCGTCGACCCACATCATCTATGTTCTCGCCTAGTCGCCAGTGGCAACTGCATTGCCAGAAGCGATCCAACCCGATGTTCCGCCTACAACGTTCACCACATTGTTGATATCGAAATCTGCCAAGAACTGACATGCGCGCATACTGCGACCGCCGGATTGACATATGACATAGACCGTTCCCTCATGTCTAAAGTCGTCAACGCGATCCGGAAGCGTGGATAAGGGAATGGAAATGGCATGAGGAACATGGCCAGAAACAAACTCGTCGGTTTCCCGCACATCAATCACACGTGATCCAGCAGCTACAAGTGGTTCCAACTCTGCAATAGAAATTTCCGCAATCATCGGCATCATCCTATTGCGCATCGTCCAAGGAATTGATGTTGGTCAGCTGCAGACTAGAGAAATAATGATCAACAATTGCCAACCCAACGACAGCCTTGTGGATCGCTCGTTCACCTTCTTCATAAGCACGAATCATGTGATCTCGAGTTGAAGGGACATTCCAGCAACTCAAGAGCCAATGACGCAAGTGTGGGCTATTGATATCGGCTGCTACAGCAACACTGTTCGAGTCTGTCAACTCGGTTAAGCGAGTGAATTGCTGTGTTGAAAAATACGGTGTATCGCAAGGTGCGGTCACGACAAAATCAGTCGATGCGGTTTCCAACACATCACATATCGCGCCGAGTGGCCCTTGTCCTTCACGACTACCAACGACGCGTGGAATCGATGCAAAATCGGCATGATCTATTGCTGGCCCGACAAAGAACGTGTTGCCATTAATTGCCGATGTGAGATTGTCGTAGACGACTAGACCCATAGGCCGATCGTCGATCAGATGAAACAATTTGTTGGTACCAAAACGCGAACTACGACCGCCACTGAAGACATAACCTGAAATCGATTGACTCATCTTGCTGGGGGTGGTTTTCCGTTCGGGTCACATTGCAGGAGAAATTGTGCACAGCGTGTCGCTTCGTCGGTTTCACCAATCAAAGCAGCGGCCCGCGAAAGACCATCTAAACAGTTGAGAAAGCCATGATTTGAAACAGCAGACCAACGAACATATCCGCTCCCCTTCCAACCATGTTGACGAAGTGCATCCAGTCCTCGGTGGTAGCCAACCCGATACGCCATGTAACTTTCAACCGTATCCCGAGCCGCATCACCCAATGCAGCCCAGGCCGCGAGGAATCTTGGGTACTGCGCAACCACTTGAGCAACTGCGTCGCGTCTGTCTGCCACTGGTGAACCGATGGCTGCAGCTAACGCAGTTTGCATACCGCTCTCTACGTCAGGCAACACCACATTTGGCGGACCAGTTCCAGAAACATTTACTGAAGAACTCATGGACTAACCGTATACGAGATGTGGTTCCATCTCGAGTTTTGCTGGCAGAATGTACTCATGATTGCACTTTCCTTCAATGCAGACAGTGTAAAGAATTTCTCCCTTATGGCTATGGGCGGATCATTCATTGGATTGCTGCTCGTTCTGAAATTTGCGAAATCAGTAGTCTCTAAGTTACTTCTGCTCATCGTGTGTGTGGGAATTGGCGTTCTTGCATTCACGCAGCGCGACGCGGTGAATGCATGTATCGCAACCGCGAGTGAGCAAACACAGGCAGGTACGCCTTTTGAAACTACCTGTACGTTTTTTGGTCAAACGGTTTCATTATCTGGGATCAGTAAACAACCGTGATCAATACCTTTCTTGAACATTTAGACGCTTGTCCAACCGCTCATCATGTCGTTGACCGAGTCTCGGCGTTGTTACAGTCGCGCGGTATCAGTCAGGTTCATGTTGATGCAGAATTTTCAACAGATCACCTTGAATGTGGTTTTGTTATTAATGGTGGAACGATTATTGCTTGGAAAAATGCGCAGTCCATTGCTAAGCAGGGAATTCGAATTGTGGGAGCACATACCGATTCGCCTGGACTGCACATCAAACCGAATCCCGATACACGAACACTCAACTGGCATCAACTCCAGGTAGAGGTATACGGCGGCCCTCTACTGAATTCGTGGCTTGATCGCGATCTGGGTATAGCCGGCCATGTGGTACTTCAAGACGGCAGCACCGTTTTGTTTGTTTCGCCCCAACCAGTTGCGCGAATTCCTCAACTTGCTATCCACCTCGATCGCGAAGTGAATGATAAGGGGTTGATTCTTCATCGGCACCATCACCTCTCACCTATCTGGGCAACAACAGACTCTTCGGCTTCGTTTGAGGCGTGGCTTGCTCAACAAGTTTCGACTTCAGCGTCTCGTATTGCTTCCTGGTCTGCTCAGTTGTTCGACACACAGAAGGCTCAAATCCTTGGTCGGGATTCTGAATTCGTCGTTTCGTCACGGATCGATAACCAAATCTCGTGCTGGGCAGCACTTTCCGCGTTGCTTAATTCCGATTCCGATCGACCGATGATGATCGCGCTGTTTGATCACGAAGAAATCGGCTCGCAAAGTTCGCAAGGTGCTGGTGGGCCCATGCTTGAACATGTTCTCGAGCGACTTTCGTCCGCAGGAGGATCCTCTCGGTCTGAATACTTACTGTCGCTCCAAAGAAGCCATTGTGTTTCAGCCGACAATGCGCACGCTGTACACCCAAATTATGTAGATCGACATGAACCAAACAACGCTCCATTCGTAAATGAAGGAGTCGTTGTCAAGACGAACGCAAGTCAGCGATACGCAACATCACCGAAATCGGTAGTTCCAATTGTCCGCGCTGCCTCAGAGGCTGGTGTCAATCTTCAATCATTTGCTTCACGCAACAATATTGCCTGCGGGTCTACGATTGGACCAATCACGGCAACACGACTTGGAATTGAGACAGTCGACATTGGAGTGCCGCAACTGTCGATGCATTCCATTCGCGAAATGTGTGGCACACAAGACCCCGTAGACCTGGTCTCGCTTCTCGGGGAGTACTTTTCGCGTTCTTGATCGTGATCAGCTAATCAATCGGTTCGCTTCATCCAATAACTTTTGTAATTCAACCTGAAGTGTCAATGTAAGTTCGGCGATTTGCTCACGTGATGCTCTACCTCCATCGGGAACCTCTGCAGTAAGCGGCTTGCCAATGACCATTCGACATTTTTTGAATCGAATGATCTTGGAACCAGATCGCATCACGTCTTCTGTGCCAGAAATGCCTGCTGGAATAATCGGAACACCGGTTTTGAAGGCAACATACGCTGCTCCATCAAATAACGGTTGAACCTCTGGGCCAAAGTGTCGCGTACCTTCAGGAAACATCACGAGCGGTTCACCACCATTGAGCACCGCAATGCAGCGCTTGAGTGCTTCTAGATCAGCTGAACCTCGAGTAACTGGAAACGCCCCAAGAGCGGACATCGTCTTTCCGATGATCTTAATTTTCCAAATCGAATCCTTGCCCATAAACCGCATCCTTCGCCGTGTTGCGGCCGATGCAACTGGAATGTCTATGGTCGAACGGTGAGTAGGTGCAAACACAAATGCACCCGTTTTTGGCACATTCTCAAGTCCAACAACCCGCAACCGCAGGAGAGACCTACAGAGACCTGATACCAGAACTCGAACACAGGCGTAGAAGAGTTTTGATGAACGTGACTGACCAACAATGCGAGAATCGACAATTGCCATTACCGATTCCTCTCAAAAAACATGCTTTCAATTTCGTCAACAACATCCTC
>JALQWV010000016.1 GCA_023263465.1 Ilumatobacteraceae bacterium | reverse complement strand
ATACATCGAACGCTTCAAGGGTCAGTTCGACGACGGTTGGGACGCTTTGCGCGAGCGGATCTTCCATCGTCAAATCGAACTCGGGGTCATCCCCGCCGACACCACGCTCACCGGTCGCCCGGCCGAGATTCCGTCGTGGGACGAGTACCCCGACCGCTACAAACCGGTCGCGTCGCGGCTCATGGAAGTGTTCGCCGGGTTCATGGCCCACACCGACGAGCAGATCGGGCGACTGCTCGACGCCCTCGACGAGATGGGCGAGACCGACAACACGCTCTTCGTGTACATCACTGGCGACAACGGCGCATCGGCTGAGGGAACGATTCATGGAGCATGGAGTGCACCCTCGTTCCAAAATGGAGTTCCAGAGGATCCCGAGTGGCTACTTGAACATATTGATGACTTTGGTACGGCAAAGTGCGAAAACCATTTCAATGTTGGTTGGGCGTGGGCGCTTGACTCGCCATTCCAATGGATGAAACAAGTTGCGTCACACTTTGGTGGAACCCGGAATGCAATGGCACTTAGCTGGCCAAAGAGAATTCGCGACGCAGGTGGTCTGCGCCAACAGTTCCATCACGTGATCGACCTTGTGCCAACGATTTACGAACTCATCGGATTAGAAGCTCCTACTCATGTAAATGGCATTGAACAGATGCCAATTCATGGAACATCAATGGTGTATTCCTTCGACAACGCAACTGCGCCAAGCACGCACACCACGCAATACTTTGAGATTCTGGGCAATCGCGCCATTTATCACGAAGGATGGATGGCTTCATGTTTTCATGGTCGATTGCCTTGGATTCGCCTACAGGGTATGGAATTCGATGGTCCTCAGGAAGTTTGGGAGCTGTACAACATCAGCGAAGACTTCTCGCAGGCTGTGAATCTTGCCGACGAGTTTCCTGAGAAACTTGCAGAATTGCAGGAACTGTTTCATCAAAACGCAATTCAGTACGACATATATCCATTGCGCGATGCGGGCTCGCCGCGAAATGGCGAGTTTGCTGTGCCACATTCGCTGGACGGAATAAGCAAAGTGACGTATACGCGAGCACATGTACGCATGCCCGAAAGTTCGGTTTTGAACATAAAGAACTGCTCGTGGAGAATGACAGCGGAAATTGTGGTTTCAGAAGGCGGCGCGCATGGAGTGATTGCCTGTCAAGGCGGAAACATGGCGGGATGGTCGCTGTATATAGATGAATCGGGAAGACCTACGTATCACTACAACTGGTTTGGTCATGTTCATTCAGTAGTGGGGGATACTCAAACGCTGAAGCCAGGAAGTCATGAGATTGTCGTTGACTTCGCATATGACGGTGGATTTGGTGCGGGTGGAGTTGCAACGTTGCATGTCGACGATCGCGAGGCTGGAAGTGTACGAATTGAAAAGACTGTGCCGCTCGTGTATTCGATGAGTGGAGAAACGTTTGATATTGGTGTGGATACCGGTTCGCCAGTAGGTAATTATCCACACTTGTTCACATGCACTGCCGACATCGTTGGTGTCACCATCGAACGTCTTAATGAGCCAAGTGCAGCAACGAAACAAAAAATGCGTGAAGGTGAATTTAAAGCGAGCATCAGCACGCAATAAATTCTCGACATCGTGCAGTTGTGCAAAGTCATGTCATTCGTCACAGACATCACCTGGACACGCTTCACCGCTTAATTGATTACTAAGTTAATTACATGAGAAAAATCATTACCT
Source organism: Ilumatobacteraceae bacterium (assembly GCA_023263465.1). Lineage (GTDB taxonomy): Bacteria > Actinomycetota > Acidimicrobiia > Acidimicrobiales > Ilumatobacteraceae > UBA3006. The sequence goes on along the minus strand of JALQWV010000016.1, from coordinate 2,563 downwards.
CCCTGTTCCTATCCGGTTTGGTGCTGTCAGTTGCACCTATTACTTCAGCATCAGCAAAAGAGATTCCACCAAAAACCTATTCAACATGTGCAGCACTTCGTAAGGACTACCCAAACGGCGTTGCAGTGGATTGGTACTCACGTGGAACCTCAAAAGCAGCAGTAAAGAATGAGGTCTACAACCTCAACTACCGAAAGCTGGACAAGAAGGCCACTGGTTTGATGTGTGCCCCAAAAACTAAGTAATTACTGAACGATGCGTTCGTAAGTAACTTTTCCTCGAAAAGTTGAGAATCCCACTGATGTGTACAAACCGTATGCGCCAGTGGGATTTTCTGTGTCTACGTCTAGTGCGCCATGAGTTAAATCGTCTCGGCGGTAGGCGGCAAGTGCATGTGTGATGAGCGATCTGCCTATTGCTTTTCCGCGGTGTTTAGAAAGTGTCGCCAATTTGTCGATCCATCCAATACGTTTTCCTAATACTTCATCGTCGGACTCATACCGATGTGACAGCAACAGTCCAACAATGTTGTTGTTGGAATCGAGCGCAAAGAACGAGTGCTCAAGCCTTGCCGTAGAGCCATGAACAAGTTGCTCCCAGCCTTCCTCGCTTGTTGGGGTGGAGCCCCAGTGATCCATAAATGCTTGATTCTTTGTAATTCTCGCTTCTTCGTCTCGTGAAGAATCCCAAGGAACGATTGAATAACCAGATGCTGTGAAGACCTCAGGAGAGTTGGCAAGGTCAATGATCAAATCATCATTCCAGCGGACTGGGCTCATATTGAAACTTTGGAATAGCGATCCCGCGGATGTGTTTGTTGCACTCATATCTGATCGTAAATACTTGGGAATTGTTCGATTCGTTGAGCGCAGCAACGATTCACCATGTTCGGATGCCCATTGCATCACGGCCGTTCCAACTCCGTTTCCGCGAAACTCTGGTTTGGTAGTGCCAAAGATATAGCAGCGTTCTTCTTTGGTTTCGGATGGTAAGAAAATGGTGTAACCCACACCAATGATGCGCGATTCGTGTTCGGCAACGATCACATCGTGTTCGAGAAAACAATACGGACCGCCAAATTCCTCTTCTAATTCCTCTGCTGACTGAACGAACACCAATCCGTCAAAGGACAAACCCTCAGATAGCAAGGAAGCGATCTCAGGAAGTTCGGAATGAGATGCTTGGCGAAGGTGAAACTGAATTGCTGACATTATTGCGGAGAGGTTATCCCTTGGGATTCTGCTTCCGCAGCAATAATGAGCCAGTGTTCTTCGGCTGCGTCAACGGATTGTTGGGCAAGCGCAAGTTCTGCACTCACTCGTGCTAGTTCAACGTGATCGCTACCAACAGCAGATAATTCACGTTCAAGTTTCTGTAACTTTTCGGTTGCTTGCGCAAGCGTCTTCTCAGATTGTCCTAATAAACGCCTCAACGTGCTTGGGCTTTTTGCCGGCTTCACCTTCGCCGGTTGATCTGCAATAAGTGCAGGGGCAGACTTCAGTTTTGGTGCTGTTTGATTGCTGGCTTGCTTACCTCGATGTTGTAGCCAACCAGCTATACCACCAACTACTCGACGCGTGCCACCTTCTCCGTCGAGCGCTAAGACATCAATAACAGTTCGGTCTAGGAACACTCGATCGTGGCTCACCACCACCACAATTCCGGGCCAGTCGTCGAGGTATTCCTCAAGCGCTCGCAACGTGTCAAGGTCAAGATCGTTCGTTGGCTCGTCCAACATCAGCACGTTTGGTTGTTCAATGAGTGTGAGTAGCAATTGCAAACGACGGCGCTCGCCACCAGAAAGTGTTGACAATGGAGCGAATTGCGAATCGCCATCAAACCAGAAACGCTTCATTAAGTTGATGTCTTCAACCGATGGATTTCCTTTGTCGCCCATAACGGCTTCGCGTACTGTTTGCGACAAATTGAGTTCGCGACCAAGCTGGTCGTAGTAACCAATCTTTACAGTGCTGCCAATTTCAATGCGACCACCAGTTGGCTGTAATCGGCCGGCAATGAGATCGAGCAATGTGCTCTTGCCTGCGCCATTTGGTCCAACAATGCCCAAACGATCGCCAGGCTCAAGCGTGTAATCAAATGAATGAAGTACCTCGTGTACTGCTGATTTCTCCGAAGCCGGCCACGAAAACGCAACACCCTGTAATTCAATTCCTTTTGATCCAAGGCGCTGATTGCCAAGTGACAAACCAAGTTCGCCTTGGCGTGCCGGGGCTTCCGCTTTGCGTGAGACCAACTCTTTCGCCGCGTCCATCCGCGCCTTTGGTTTAGTGGTGCGTGCAGGTGCACCACGACGTAACCACGCGAGCTCGGTGCGTGCGAGGTTCTTTCGTACTTGTTCGGCGGTTGCCGCGCGTTCTTCGCGTTCGATACGACCGGCTAGGTATGCGGCATAGCCAGACCCTGCAGTTTTGCTGGTTGGTACATGCATGTATGCAGAGCCACGATCTATTTCCAACACTTTGTTGGTGACTCGGTCAAGTACGTGTCGGTCGTGTGTAACGAGTAATAGTCCGCCGCGGTATTGCGCCAACCATTCTTCTAA
>JALQWV010000200.1 GCA_023263465.1 Ilumatobacteraceae bacterium | reverse complement strand
TTAATTTGCTGACCCTTGTCGTTGATGAGTGCACGAACTTTGCCCCATGCTGCGCCAGCAACAATCGGATCGCCGACTTTAAGCGTTCCCTTATCAACCAAAATCGTGGCTACTGGACCACGACCAATGTCGAGCTGAGCTTCAAGCACGATGCCCTTTGCGCGGCCCGTTGGGTTTGCAGTGAGTTCGCCAACTTCTGAAACAACACTGAGTTGCTCCAACAAATCGTCAACACCGAGACCGCTCTGTGCAGCCATCTCTACAACGATGGTTTCACCACCCCATGCTTCAGGTGTGAGTTCGTTCTCGGCCAGCTGTGCCATAACGCGTGGTACATCAGCGTTGTCTTTGTCGATCTTGTTAATGGCAACAACGATTGGCACTTCAGCTGCGCGAGCATGGCTAATGGCTTCAATAGTTTGAGGCATCACACCGTCGTCTGCTGCAACCATCAATACAACAATGTCGGTGACTTGTGCACCGCGTGCGCGCATTTTGGTGAACGCAGCGTGACCTGGTGTGTCGATGAACGTGATGGACTTTCCATCTTTTTCAACCTGATACGCACCAATGTGCTGAGTGATACCCCCAGCCTCACCAGAAACAACGTTTGCTGAACGAATTCGGTCGAGCAAGGTGGTTTTACCGTGGTCAACGTGACCCATCACCGTGATCACCGGTGAACGCGGCTGCTGAAGTTCTGGAGTGTCATCATCTGAGTCGTCAAACAGCGCTTGCAATTCCATTTCTTCTTGCTGACCCGGATCGACCAACAAAATTTCTGCGCCGACTTCAAGTGCAAACAATTCCATTTGCTCATCGGCAAGCGTCATGGTTGCTGTGACCATTTCACCGTGCTCCATGAGATAACGAACCACGTCTGCTGACGTGCGGTTCAACTTTGGTGCAAACTCCTGCGCCGAAGAACCCCGTTCGATAATGACCACACCCTCAGGAACTGGAGCATTACTTTGCGAATATGACGTGGTTGCCTGTGGCAACATGTCATCGAAATCTTGACGACGACGAGCGCGTGACTTTTTCTTTGGCGAACGACGTTGTCCGTTACCGCGACCGCCAGGACTGCTACCAGGACGACCACCACCAGGAACACCTGGACCACCAAAGCCACCACCAAGGCGACCACCACCGGGTCCACCTGGTCCACCAAAGCCACCGCCTGGGCGACCACCAGAACCGCCTGAACGGCCTGGTCCGCTACTTGGGCGACCAGCACCTGGGCCACCTGGACGACCTGCACCAGGACTACCGGGTCCGCGCGTGCCTGGGCCAGATGGACGCATTGGTCCACCCGTACCTACCGGACCGCGACCAAGCGCATTCGCCGGAATACGACCGGTGCGAGCACCAGCACCTGGACCAGTTGGCCGACCACCCACCGGTGGGCGACCTGCGCCAGGTGCTCCGCCAGGACGACCTGGAGGAGGAGGAATTGGACGACCGCTCCCCGGAGGTGGCGGAATGGGACGACCAGTTGGACCTAAACGTGGTGGTTGCTGAGGACGAGGTGCTGTCGGCGCTGGGGCTGTTGTCGCCGCAGGCGCGGAATCGGCTGGAGGAGATTGCGAAGTCACATCGCTTTGCTTCGGAGGTTGTGCAGCGGACGATGACGCAGCAGCAGGTGCTTTCTTTGCAACAGGTCGCGCAGAAGTAATTGGTGCGGAACTCGTTACCGGTCGAGCAGAAGTAATTGGCGCAACGTGCGAATCAGCAATCGGTGCCGTCGCAGTTTCAACTGCGGTTTCTCCAGCATCGTCCGTTGATACTTCAGTTTTCTTTGCGGCAGCTTTCTTTGCAGGAGCCTTCTTCGCAACTGCTTTCTTCGCAGCTTTCTTGACAGGCTTTGCTTCACCACCATCTTCGGAAGTTGCTTTTGACGCTGCTTTCTTGGCTGCCTTTTTCACCGGTTTTGGTTCTTCAGGCTGCACATCGCGCTTCAACCCATCGCGTTCTGCGCGAGCACGTACACGGTCGGCTTGTTGCTCAATGATGGTGGATGATTGGGTCTTTACGCCAACACCTAACTTGCCACACAAATCAAGGGTCTCTTGATTGGTCATGCCGAGCTCTTTAGCGAGCTCATGAACGCGCAATATCTTTGCCAAGTACTACGCCTCAGTTTCGTTTGTTGAAGATGAACCCGTGTCGGTAGCCCATTGCTCTTGGCTTACGACTGAACCGTCTGCTGCATGCCATTCCATTGCACCAGTGTCTGGGTTTGTCACCCATTCACCTTCTGCATAATCGGCTGCTGGAGTTGCTGTATCAGTTGACGATGGAACGTAGGTACCACCACCTTCTTCTGCTGCTTGCGTTTCGCTTTTCACATCAAGACGAACGCCCGTAAGACGTGCAGCCAAGTTTGCGTTTACGCCCATCTTGCCGATTGCAAGCGACAATTGGAAGTCGGGAACGATGACGTCTGCTTGGGTGCCGTCTGGACTCAAACGAACTTCAGTGACCTTTGCAGGTGACATCGCTTTGGCGATGAAGTCGCGAACATCTTCGCTATATGGAATGATGTCAACTTTTTCACCACGTAATTCAGTAACCACCATGCGCACACGTCCACCACGCGCACCCACGCATGCGCCAACTGGGTCGACGTTATGATCGTTAGACCACACTGCGATCTTGGTGCGCTGACCCGGTTCGCGTGAGCAAGCCTTAATTTCCACTACGCCATCGGCAATTTCTGGAACCTCAAGCTCGAACAAACGCTTGATCAAACCCGGGTGAGTACGACTGACCACGATTTGTGGTCCCTTTGGCGTCTTTCGTACTTCAACGATGTATGCCTTGAGACGTGCGTTTGGCTCGCGCACTTCACCTTGCACCTGCTCGGCTTGTGGCAACAATGCCTCGACGCGGCCAAGGTCGAGCAACGTGTACTTGGTGTCGGTTTTTTGCACAATGCCGGACACAATGTCGCCTTCGCGATTTGCGTACTCTTCGAACTTGCGATCGCGCTCAACTTCGCGGATGCGCTGGCTCATCACTTGGCGGAATGTCTGCGCAGCAATGCGACCAAGGTCTGCCTTATTTGGCGTGTCGTCACGCTCATTGATCCAGTTGCCATCGTCGTCTACGTCGTATGCCGTGAATGTGATGTCCATGTTCTCTGGGTTAATGCCCACGATCACTTCTTCTGCTGCGCCAGGACGCTTCTTGTACGCCGTAGCCAGTGCTTCAACTAACACTTGTAACAGCGAGTCAACGGAGATTCCACGATCTCCGGCGAGCATGCGAATTGCTTCTGTCATATCAAGATTGCTCATGATGCATTGCCTCCGTCTTCATTCAATTTCGTTAATCCCGTTGATTTTTTTGAGCCAGGCTTAGGTGCCGGACCCCAATTGAAAACTGTTTTTGCGCGGTCAATATTGGAAAACGGAATGTTTACTTCCGTCATGTTCTTGTCGGTCAAACGCACGGTGATTCCCTCTTCGTTTGCCGCAACGAGATCGCCTTGCACGCGACGTTCGCCATTTAGAGGCGACTCCAACTTCACGGCAACTACTTTGCCCACTTCGCGATGAAAGTGACGTGGCTCGCGCAACGTGCGCTCGAGACCTGGGCTTGACACTTCAAGCGTGTAGCGACCAGGAATTGGATCGCTGTGATCGAACTCGCGCGACACCAGGCGCGTGATCAGTGAGATGTTGTCAAGGCTGACACCTTCTGGGCCGCCAGGCTGCGTGTCTACAACGACACGCAACACTCCACCCGAATACTCGATGTCGTACAAATCGAGGCCGAGGTCGGACACAATAGGAGCGATGAGAGAAGTGACGCGCTCGATTACGGGGCTCGACTGAGCGTTTCCACGGATAACCGACATGTTCAACCTCCTCTCCCTACTCTCAAGGGTTTCGCTCCCCCGATTTCCATCAAGGTTGGCAAAACCGCTGCCTAAACCGTCCCTAGAAATAACAAATGGCGTGGGTCGAAACCCACGCCTTCCAGTCATCGACTTTCAAAGGACATCAAAAATTATAGCCCCGTAAACTAAGGTTCGCACGTGGTTCAACGCCTCTCAACCCTGTTCGTACGCACTCTGCGGGACAATCCGGCCGACGCAGAAGTACCGAGCCATCGC
>JALQWV010000156.1 GCA_023263465.1 Ilumatobacteraceae bacterium | reverse complement strand
CCAACGTCACCATCTTGGACAAGAACCTCGATCGACTTCGACATCTTGATCAAATCTGTGTTGGTCGAACAACGACACTTGCATCAAATCGCGGATCTATCGAACGCGCACTTGTTGACGCCGACTTAGTGGTTGGTGCAGTGTTGGTTGCTGGCGCTCGTGCGCCAATTGTGGTGAGTGAAGACATGGTTCGCTCCATGAAGCCAGGCTCGGTCATCGTGGATGTTGCTGTGGACCAAGGTGGTTGCATTGCAACTACTCGCGAGACATCACATACCGACCCGATTTATATGCAACACGGAGTGGTGCACTATGCAGTTGGCAACATGCCAGGTGCAGTTCCCTACACCAGCACGTACTCGCTCACGAACGCAACGTTGCCGTACCAACTAGATGTAGCGCGACTCGGCGCTCTTGGCGCGGTTACGCAAAGCGAAGCTCTTCGTCACGGATTGAATACCGCACGTGGACACATCACCAACGAAGCAGTTGCTCACGAACTCAATCTTGCTTACATTGACCCAATAACTGCATTGAGTTAGTCACAACACGAATCGCGCCAACCGCACGATGCACAGCGAAAGTGTGCATGCTCTGCATACAGGCTTGACCCGCAGTGTGGGCATTCGCTGAATATTCCACGAGGAGATTCACAAAACGGAACCCGTGACTTATCACTCAGTAATGAGTCTGCAGTTGGCTCGGTTGTAGCGTATTCGTTGCTCACATGTCCGACTTTACTCTTGACAACGACTCCCCGAACCCACATAAGCCGGGTTCAGTCCAAGCCGCTCTTGCTTCACGCGACTTTCGAATGGTGTGGTCTGGTTCATTTGCCTCAAACATCGGAACCTGGATGCAAAACGTGGTGCTCCCCGCTTACGTGTACCACCGCACTGGCAAAGCGTCTCTCGTTGGCATCATGATTTTCGCGCAACTGGGGCCATTGCTCTTTTTGTCCATTTTTGCTGGTGTGCTGGCTGACAAATTTGATCGACGCCGTTGGCTTATTTCCATGCAAATTACGCAACTCACTTTCTCTATTGCTCTTGCTGTTCTTGCATTGGGCGATCCACGATTCATTTACATTTTTCTTGCAGCGCTTGGCGTAGGCGTTGGCAACGCACTGAATGCTCCGGCATGGTCGGCAATGCTGCCTTCACTTGTTCGACCAGTTGATTTGCCAGGAGCCTTGTCGCTGAACAGTGTGGTGATCAACGGATCGCGCGTGGTAGGACCAATTATCGTTGCAGTACTTTCACAAGTCGGCGTTACCACCGCAGGTTTCTTTTTCATGAATGCTGCGACTTACCTTTTCGTCATCTTTGCATTAATGATGGTAAACGTCCCAGGATTTACACCGGACACCACGCAAGGTTGGCGTAGGTTTACCAGCGGAATTTCTCTTGCGCGCCAAATTTCTGGTGTCAGCAGACTGCTCATCACACTGGCGACCTTTTCGCTGTTTTCACTGCCGTATGTGGGATTATTCCCTGCGGTCGCACACGTCAACTTTGGAATCGCAGAGGACGGTGCCGTATACAAGTGGTTATATGCAACATGGGGTCTTGGCGCCGCACTTGGTGGCCTAGCAATCGGGACAAGATTCTCGCATCGCGATCAGCGCAAACTCGTGCAGTATGGGTTCGTCGGATTTGCAGTAAGCATGCTGTTTTTCGCCGTATCGCGCTCTGCTGTTCCGGCATTTGTTTTCGGATTCATTCTTGGATTCGCCTATTTCTTCACCACCACCGCAATGTCAATCGTGGTGCAGAGCAGATTGAAACCGGAAATACGTGGACGCGTGATGTCACTGTGGTTTATGTCCTTTGGCGGAACAGTTCCGTTAGGCAACATGCTGTTTGGACCAGTTGTTGATCAATACGGTGCGCGTTGGTTGTTGCTCTTTGGCGCTGCATGGGCATTATTCCTGGCATGGTGGTGCAATGTTTCTGCACTCGATGCAAAAAACAAGTTTTTAGTGAATCAGTAGCTGAACCACTCGCTCGAGTGCCGCTACTCGCGATCCCTTCACCAATACCGCAACATCAGTTCCGCCGTTTCGCACAACTTTCACAGCATCATCAATTGAAAACGATGGAGTCGAATAGTTTTCGGTTTCACATGCGAGGAAGTCAATCTGTAAACCCCGCGCATACTCAACAATTGCGCGGTGCTCTTCCGAGGAATCTGCCAACTCAGCCATCTGACCAGCAATTACAACGTGGCGTGACGCCTTCATTCCTACCAACGTGTCAAGTGCGGCACGCATTGAAGCTGGATTGGCGTTGTATGCGTCATTAATAATCGTCATTCCGTCATCTGTCGTAATCACCTGCATGCGCATTGGCGAAACAAATCCTTGCTCCAAAGCCGCTGCCGCACTGTGAATACTCACACCGCACACCCCAGACACGGCGATCGCAGCTGCAGCATTGAGTGCCATGTGGGCACCGGGCACCGACATTGCCCACGACACGGTTCCCCACGGTGTCGCAGCACTGACGGACGCGCGTGCCATCTCGTCAAGTTCGCACTTGATGATCCGAATATCTGCACTCTCTTGAACGCCATATGTCAGTACCTGCGCTTGAGTCAAGCTACGCATGTTACGAACGCGCTCATCGTCTGCATTCAGAATTGCATAGCCCGTGCTTGGTAGCGCATGCACCAATTCGGCTTTTGCCTTTGCAACGCCCTCAATACCTCCAACCCGCTCTGTGTGCGCTGCCGCTACCGCTGTTACTACACCAATTGAGGGGCGACCAATTGAACACAATCGAGTGATCTCTCCAAATCCGCGCATCCCCATTTCCAGCACCAAGGCCTGTGAGTTATCTGCTGCGTTCAGCAGTGTGACTGGAAGTCCTTGATCATTATTGAACGAACGTTCGCTGGCCGAAACTACAAGTTCGCTGGACAACGCAGCCGCGATGAAATCCTTCGTTGAGGTTTTACCTACCGATCCAGTAATTCCAATCACCCTGTTGCCTACTGTTGGCTCAAGACGTGCCCGCGCCCATGCGCCAAGCTTCATCAACGCAGTAAGCGTGTCGTCAACAACAATGGCACTGCGACCAATCGGATCTCGTTGAGTGAGATACGCACCTGCACCAGACTTCACAGCCGACTCGATGAATTCGTGCCCGTCACGCTCGGCAACGATTGGAACGAACAATTGCCCTGGCGAAATCGTTCGCGAGTCAAAACTGACACCAGATAGGTGGGCATTTTGTCCAACAAGTGTGCCGCCGGTTGCATTCGCTACATCGGCAGCCATAAAGCGCATGCACCGAGAATACTGATTATTACCTAGTACCGTGTTTCATAGTGACTACCCATACTCCAACACACGTAATCGTGTTGTTTGGTGGTGAATCCGCCGAGCACGATGTCAGCTGCGTCACGGCAGCACATGTGCTTCGCGCATTAGATCCAGTGAAGTATCGCATCAGCGCAATTGGGATCACGCGTGATGGCAAGTGGAACCTCGCCTCTCAAGCAATGGCCGATCTCAAACGTGGACCAGAACATGTTGGACCAAAACTCTCAACCGACGGTGAACCAACTTCTCTTTCAGTCGTTGTGGGCGAGGCACGTAATGGTGCGCAAACGGTGGTGTTCCCTCTACTCCATGGTCCACTCGGTGAAGACGGAACCATTCAAGGGTTACTCGAGCTCGCAAATATTGCGTTTGTTGGAACTGGCGTGCTGGGCAGCGCAGTGTCCATGGACAAGGGCGTAGCAAAACAGGTTCTGCATGCCAACTCAATCCCGCAGCCTAACTACGTTTCGCTCCGCGAATCTCATGTCAATGATGCGTCCTTGAAGCACGCGATTGAAACTCTTGGTTTGCCTCTCTTCGTCAAGCCAGCGAACATGGGCTCCTCAGTTGGTGTGTCAAAGGTTAAATCGGCCGACGAACTACAAGCCGCTGCAACCGCCGCATTGCAATACGACGAATGGATTGTGATTGAAGAAGCAGTTTCAGGTCGTGAAATTGAAGTTGCCGTTCTTGGAAACGATGTAGCTCGCGCATCTGTACCAGGCGAAATCATTCCGGGCAACGAGTTTTATGATTACGAAGATAAGTACATCACTGACGGAGCGCAACTTCTCGTTCCAGCAGACCTCACCGCCGACGAAATTGAGGCTGTTCAAAAACTCGCCATCGTTATCTTCCATACACTTCGCGCAGAAGGAATGGCGCGCGTCGATTTCTTCTACGAGAAAAATGGTCGTGGATTTCTGTGCAACGAAATCAACACCATTCCTGGTTTTACTCCAATTTCGATGTATCCAAAACTCTGGCAAGCATCTGGACTTTCGTACGGAGCATTACTTGACGAACTCATTGATTTAGCAATTGAACGTCACTCGCGACGTCGCCGCAATACCTCGCGCTAATTCAGTCCAAACCACGGGCCCTTCGCAAGATCGGCATTGACAAGTTTTTGATCTTCCTCGTCTGCAATTTCAATGCTCATGGCGAACTTCTTCGCTTCTCGAGCGCCGTCAATATCACCTAAGCACGCAAGACTTCGAGCCTTCACTTCATAAACATAAGCCAAATCAAAATCTGCAATTTTGTTCACGGAACACATTTCTATACAACGAAGCGAAATCGCTAGTGCAATGTCTCCCCGAGACTGATGAACCCACACCTTGGCAATGAGCCATAACGCACGTATTTCATTGATAGCCGTTGCATGTTCAGCGCGCTTCCAGTGGTAAGCAGCGGCATACGCGCGGAGTGTCATCTCCTCCACGTCTTGAGCAGAAAGAGATTGTGGATCTTTCTCAAGAAATTCCCATGTGGAATTGTTGGCTTCAATGGCCAACTTGCGATGATCAGCTGGCCCAAACGAGCTCATGGCTTATGATCCCGAGGCTGGAATGTTGATGATCTGTCCTGGGCGAATATTGACACTTGAATTTGGCCAATTGTTTGCTGCCAACAAAGACGCCAGCGAGACACAGAACTTTTTGCGAATGACGTAAATGGAGTCGCCTGCCGCAATTTGGTACGTGCCTGCAGGTCGCGCATCGCAACCCGCCGCAGCCGGGCCAGCGGCAACGTCTGGTTTTGCTGTCACGATTGGGTTGAGCACCATCGCCGAAGGCGGAATCTTGATGATGGAGCCCGGAAACGGAAACTGGCCCGATGCAACCAAGCCGTTGTACATCAGTAGTTCAGACATCGTGATTCCAAAAATTGTCGCAACCAAACTCGGGGAGTCGCCAGGCAACACTGTGTAGGTCTGCTCTACGCCGACTGCACCAATTGGCAAGGTAGTGGTGACCGGAACCGTGGTCGGACTAACAGGTGGAATGGTTTGAAAATTTGTTGATTCCACTGCCACAACCGTTGTTGCGCTACCGGAGACATCGGCACTGCACGCAGCGAGTACCGATATTGCTGAAAGAGCAGCAACTGCATGCACGATTGCTTTCTGGTGGCTCTTCATCACCAGTACAGAGTAATTGATGATCACACCATCGGGCGGGCAGATGAGGCAATTGGCACAGGAAGAGTTGTCTCACCCATCAACTGCTTGTCTACAGCAGATGCACACGCGCGACCTTCTGCAATCGCCCACACGATGAGGCTCTGTCCGCGGCCCATATCACCTGCAACAAAAACTCCAGGAACATTGGTTCGGTAATCATCCGTGCGCGCAATATTTCCGCGAGCATCGATATTGACGCCCAATCGTTCGATCCAATTTCCCTTGTCGGGACCGACAAAACCCAACGCCAGAAAAACCAGATCGGCAGGAATCTCACGAGTGGTGCCAGGAATGTTGACAAACTTTCCATCTACCATTTCCACCTCATTGAGTACCAGTGCTTTCACGTTTCCATTTCCATCGTCAATAAATCGCTCAGTGTTCACGCTGAAGATGCGCTCACCGCCCTCTTCGTGTGCCGATGATGTGCGGTAGATCAAACTCCACTGCGGCCATGGGTTGCTGCTTGCACGAACCTCTGGGGGCATCGGCATGATTTCTAACTGAGTGATTGATGCTGCACCTTGGCGAATTGCAGTACCCAAACAGTCCGCACCAGTATCACCGCCACCAATAATGACCACATGTTTGCCATGAGCATCTATTGGAGATGACGGCATATCACCTTGTTGCACTTTATTGGCAAGCGGCAAATACTCCATTGCTTGATGAATTCCTCGCAACTCACGTCCAGGAACAGGCAGGTCGCGCGCCATAGTTGAGCCGCACGCCAAAACAACTGCATCATGCGAAGCGACAAGTACGTCAATATCAACGTTGTCACCAACTGCGGCATTGGTTCGAAATTCAGTTCCTTCTTGGCGCATCTGCTCAATCCGTCGATCGAGATACTTCTTTTCCATCTTGAATTCGGGAATCCCATAGCGCAACAGACCGCCAATGCGATCGGATCGTTCAAGTACGACCACCTCATGTCCTGCGCGCGTGAGTTGCTGAGCCGCTGCAAGTCCAGCCGGACCAGAGCCAACGACTGCAATCCGCTTACCCGTTTTGGTGCTAGCAATGAACGGCTGCACCCATCCTTCGTTCCACGCATGATCGATGATTTCGACTTCAACTTGCTTGATCGTCACGGGATCTTGATTAATTCCCAATACACATGCACTCTCACACGGCGCTGGGCATAGGCGGCCGGTGAACTCAGGAAAGTTGTTTGTGGCATGCAGACGTTCAATTGCGTCACGCCAATGCCCGCGATACACCAGGTCGTTCCAGTCGGGA
>JALQWV010000134.1 GCA_023263465.1 Ilumatobacteraceae bacterium | reverse complement strand
GAGGATTTGCCCCAAAGTTCGCTGTATCGAAACCTGACGGTTTTACAAGAAGCAGGCGTGGTGACTCGAGTGATGTCATCACAAGATGGTGGGCTGTATGAACTTGCCGAACACCTCACTGGGCACCACCATCACTTGGTGTGCTCTACCTGTGGAGTGGTTCGTGACGTAGTAGTCCCCGACGCATTGGAGCGCGACCTCGACGCTGCACTAGTAAAACTTGCAAAACGTGAAGGTTTTGCACTTGATCACCATCGACTCGACCTCGTTGGACGGTGCGCATCGTGTCGGTAAAAACCTATTCCAAAGTGTTTTCAGAACTGCCCTGGATGCCAGATAGCCGCATTGTGTCGGTGCCGCAACGAGGTGAGTTTTTCGTGCGTTACTCAAAACACGAAAATGCGAACGCACCGGTGGTGGCCTTGCTTCATGGTTGGACTGGAAATGCAGACATCAACTTTTTCCCCGTGTACGCAGACCTCGCTCAGCACTACTCAGTTCTTGCCGTCGATCACCGTGGACATGGTCGCGGGTTGCGCACTAACGACCGATTCGCACTTGAAGATTGTGCAGATGATGTCGTTGCGATCATGGACCAACTCGGAATTCCTTCAGTCACGGCAGTGGGTTACTCAATGGGCGGCCCAATTGCCATGCTGATGTGCAAACGACACGCAACCCGCGTGCATTCATTGGTGTTGTGCGCAACCGCACTTGAGTGGAGCGCTACGCGTGGTGAACGCACTCGGTGGAAAATCGGTCGAGTGGTCTCTCCGGTGTTTCGCTTGCTCACCACACCGAGACTCGTTAATCGCTACATCAAGCGCAAAATTCCCCGCACGAGTTCGGCAGCCACGCTTCGACCTTGGCTGGTGGCAGAAATTCGTCGAAATGATTCGTGGGCAATGAACCAAGCGGGTCGAGCCTTGTCAAAACACGACGCGCGTCCGTGGGCGGCAACACTCGGTGTGCCAACCGTCAGCATTGTTACCGCACGTGATTCATTAGTGGCACCGAACAAGCAGCAAGCACTTGCACAGGCAACGAATGCAACCGTGATTGAAATTGATGGAGATCACTTGGTGAACTGGCAAAAACCAGAACTGTTTACTGCTGCGGTGGTTGACGCGATTCGTCAAGTGCGCGAATAAGCGTCTCAATCTGGTCGCGGAGTTCGTCAACTGTCACCACATTCGACAAGGCAAACCGCACACTTGCTAGTTCACGAGCGAGAAACTCAGCGTTTGCTTGGGTCGCGGCAGCCATTGCTCGGTCGGTCTCGGCTTGCCTGCGGTCGCGAATCTCCTGACGATTCTGGGCGAGCAAAATGAGCGGTGCGGCATAGGCGGCTTGCACCGAAAACATCAAGTTCAACAAAATGAATGGATAAGGGTCCCATTGCAGTGCAAGGAATGCAACGTTGAGGATGACCCAAATGATGACCAAGATGGTCTGCACCAAAAGAAAACGCGCAGAACCCAGGTTGCGAGCAATCGTTTCACTGAATTGACCAAAAGCATCTGGGTCGTAGTGAATGCCAAGTACCGGGCGGCGCTTGCGTGGACGTGCGAGATCGCTGCGCTTCATGATGTTGCTCCAGAAATGGGGCGGCGACGCCAGTTGGCAGGCAGAGTGCGGTCAAGCACGTCGTCAACCGTGATTGCACCAAGTAAGCGATTGTTTGCGTCGCACACAGCAACAGCAAGCAAGTTGTATGAAGCAAGTCGCTCGGCTACCTCGCGCTCAGTCATGGTGGGGCTAATGGTTGCCTCCATCTCCACACATTGACCAAGAGTGAGTTGTGGAGATTCACGAAGGAGACGTTGGAAATGCACGACGCCTAAATATGTTCCCGTTGGCGGGTAGTGGGGCGCATGAGCAACAAAGACCTGTGCAGCGATCGAAACCAAAATTTCTGGCTCTCGAATTCGAGCGAGTGCATCGGCAACGGTTGAATCAGGAGACATCACGATGACGTCGGGTGTCATCAGCGAACCCGCTGTACCTTCGGCATACGACAACAATTGACGCATGGTTTCGGCATCGTCGTCATCCATGGCCTCAAGTACGCGGCTGCGTTGTTCGCCCGGCATTTGGGCGAGCAAGTCGGCCAGGTCATCAAATTCCATTTCCTCGAACACGTTGGTCAAACGCTCCATATCAAGGCCTTCAATCAAGCGCAACTGTTCGTCTTCTGGTAGCTCTTCAAGAACATCGGCCAAACGTTCGTCATCCATAGCGGCTGCAACAAGTCGACGCTGTTCAAGTGGCAGTGCGCGAATGACGGCAGCAACATCACTGGGGTGCATGTCGCGCAAACGGGCAGCCTCTGCAGCCATTGCTGTTTGCGGTGCAAACATGTGAGCAATGTGTTCCCAATCAACAAGTCGATAACTCGGACGAGGGTTCAGCAAATTGCGTTTAGCAAGTCGAACTTTGGTGATGTGCCAACCAGGGTTTCGTCCTGATTGATAAGCAAGCGCTACGTCGCTGACGGTTTCATCGCCAATTTTTCGATCCAGAATTTCTCGACCAAGCAAACGCTCACCGTCGCGGGCTCGGAAAGGGTTGAGGTCAACGTCCCACGACTTCAGGCGGGCACCGGAATTATCAAGCGAAGCAATGCGGCTGGAGCTGACGAAAATGCTGCGGCGCTGGCTGGTTGCAACGAAACCCAACACGCGAGGGGCCTCAGTGGCGCGACCAGAAACCACCACAATGTCATCGATCTTGCCGATGGGGGCCCCGCCAGTGTCGAGAAGTGGCAGGCGCATGACCCGAAATGCGTAAATGAGTTCGCCGACCATGTATCGAAGGCTACCTGCGACCATTTGGCGAAGCCCGTGATTTAGCGACAGTCATGTGGAGTGTTGGCCACTTCAACCGCTACCCTTAGTGACCGCCGTACGGGGACGTAG
>JALQWV010000194.1 GCA_023263465.1 Ilumatobacteraceae bacterium | reverse complement strand
AATATTCAGGGTCGGACCCAAACAGCCCCGCTTGCGGTGTACACCCTGTTGGAGAGCAATCCGGAGGGCGCTTATGCCTTGAGCTTCGTATTGGTTGCGATGTGCGTTGGAGTGCTGGTGGGTTTGCGTGATCGCTGGATTGGCGGTGGTTCGCAATGATTTCTGTGCACGGCACCATTGCGGTTGGTGATTTTTCCCGTCATGTTTCGCTTGATGCTGGTAATGAAATCATCGGCATATTTGGTGTCAATGGAAGTGGAAAAACTTCGCTCCTGCGTGCCATTGCAGGCCTATGCCCGCTAAGTGAAGGCGAGCTGTATGTCAATGACGTACTTGCTGACGCTCCAGCAAAGAACCACTTTGTTCAGCCCGAGTTACGAAACATCGGAATGGTATTTCAGGATCATGCATTGTTTCCATTTATGACCGCGCTGGAGAACGCCGCTTTTTCGCTCACCGTGCGAGGCACGAAGCGCAACGTTGCACGGAAACTGGCAATGGAATTGATGGAGCAGTTTGGTGTTGCTCACATTGCTGAGCAGATGGCTCCAACGCTGTCTGGAGGGCAGAGCCAGCGCGTGGCAATCGTGCGGGCGCTCGTTGGCAACCCACAGGCTGTGTTGCTCGATGAACCTCTTTCAGCAATTGACGATGAGTCGCGAGAAAACGTGCGAATCCAGATCCGTGAATATCTCAAACGCATTGACGTGAGTGCCTTGGTGGTGAGTCACGATCGAGCCGATCTGGATCAATTGTGCACTCGAATCGAGAATTACACTCGGTAGATCATGCAACTGTCACTCGATGATGCAAGCCCAGCATTATCCAATGTGGTGTTTTGCGTACTCGACTTAGAAACTGCAGGATCGTCTGTCGATGTTGGCGGAATTACTGAAATCGGGGCGGTGAAATATCAAGGTGGGGAAGAGATTGCACGCTTCAACACCCTGGTCAACCCGGGTTGTGCCATTCCTTCATTCATCGTGATGCTGACGGGAATCACCGACATCATGGTGATGAATTCGCCACCGATAGACGATGTGCTCGACGACCTTGTCGAATTCATCGGTGACTCAGTGATTGTTGCGCACAACGCACGTTTTGATATGGGATTTATTCAGGCGTCGCTTGAGCGAACTGGTCGGCCACGGCTAATGAACAAAGTGATAGACACAGTCTCTTTGGCGAGGCGACTGGTGCGCAGCGAAGTGCCAAACTGCAAATTGTCAACGCTGGCAGAAAGCCTCGGTCTGAAACACCAACCTGCTCACCGCGCGATAAACGATGTGTTGGCGACTGGAGATTTGTTGCATTACCTGATTGAGCGCGCTGCAGGTTTTGGCGTGTACGACCTGAATGATCTCATTGCTTTGCCCAAGCTGGGGTCGCATCCTCAAGCAAAGAAATTGAAACTCACCGAAACCCTGCCGCGAACGACTGGTGTGTATATGTTCACCGATGCTCAGGGAGAAGTGCTGTACGTAGGTAAAGCCAGCAACTTGCGTTCGCGAGTGCGCAGTTATTTCGGAACAAATGAGTCACGAACCAAAGTTGGCTCATTGCTGAAATTGATGCAGGGGATTGAGTTCATTCAAACTCCCGACTTGCTGACTGCCGAAGTGCTGGAACTGCGCATCATTGGCAAGTTGCGTCCTCGTTACAACCATGCAGGCACTCGCACAGCAAAGTATTGCTATGTGCGCCTTACCACCGATGAAGAGTGGCCTCGCTTGATGGTGTCGAAGAGCCCGTCTGCGAAGGGCCTGTGTATTGGTCCCATATCTACTCGCAACATGGCCACCGAAGTGGTGGATGCCATTGAGTCGGTTATTCCGCTTCGGCGTTGCACCGTACGGATGGGTCGTAATTACGTAGCGCCAGAGGGAGCGCCAGTGTGTTCTGCGGCGCGCCTAGGACTTGCGCAATGCCCTTGTTCGGGAACCGCAGAGCCAGAGTCGTATGCCAATGCGGTGCAACAGGCGGCCGATGCACTTACCGGCAAAAGCAGTTATGTACGCGACACCTTGATCGAACGAATGAATGCTCACTCTGAGGCTCAGCGATACGAAGAGGCCGCATACGTACGCGATCGTATTCAAATATTTGAGACAGTGCTACGAAGGCAGGATCAGGCGGAAAGGCTGTGCAAGCAAGGAAGGTTCACCGTTTCGTTTGACAACATTGTGTACGAAGTGGACAACGGGGTTCTTGCCTCCACCCGCAATGCAGATCAATTGTTTATGCCGCTTTCATCACTGAGTAAGCAGATTCAAGAAGCGATCATTCCGCCAGCGGGAGCACATGATGTTCATGGCATATTGCGTAACGATGCGATGGATGAAGTGTTATGCATTGCCAAATTTTTGGAGGCACAGAAGTGACCAGTGACAATGTGACCCTGGCCCTTCTGGTGATGCATAAGGGCGAGATTGTCTCGGAGGAATACGGACCAGACGTCACGGCACAATCCACGCTGATTTCGTGGTCAATGGCAAAGAGCATCACGCATGCTCTCGTCGGTATTGCGCAAATGGACGGGTTGATGAGCATTACCGATAGTCACCTGCTTCCAGAGTGGGAGGCAGATGAGCGACGCAACATCACCATGCAACAGTTGCTTGAGATGCGGTCTGGACTGTCCTGGGTAGAGGACTATGTGGACGGCGACGCATCTGATGTCATTGAGATGCTGTTTGGCTCGGGCAAAGACGACATCGCTAGTTATGCAATTTCGCAACCACTTGCCGCAGAGCCAGGTACCGAATGGGTGTATTCATCGGGAACAACCAACATTGTCACTCGTTTGCTTGGCAACGCCTTAGGCGATGCCAAGGGCTCACATTCCAGCGTTGAGCGCTTTATGCGCACTCGATTGCTCGACGCAATCGGCATGCACGCCAAGCCGAAGTTTGACGCTGCAGGAACCTTTGTTGGTTCATCGTATGTGTATGCAACAGCGAGAGATTTCGCCAAGTTTGGCCTGCTCTACCTTCGCGATGGAATATGCGATGGGGTACGCATTTTGCCCGAGGGCTGGGTAGATCACGCGCGAGCACAGCATGCGTTCGACCAAGAGACCGGGCTGGGCTATGGGGCGCACTGGTGGACACTGCCAGGAGAGCGCAACAGTCTCGTGGCCGCTGGCTATGAAGGCCAATACATCATGGTCATACCCGAACGCGATCTTGTTGTGGTGCGACTGGGAAAAACCGTTGCCCAGTTACGTAATGCAGTTGTTGCGGAATTACGAGAAGTAATTGAGCGATTTCCCCTTATTGGTGAGCGGTAACCGTTTCAGTCCGCGATTCAACAACCGACAGCATGAGGAGCGCACCAATGACAAAGGTTGCACCAATCACGCTGTTGAGCGAAAGGCGCTCATGCAAAATCAGCACGCCGCAAGCAATGCCAAATACCGGTTCGCTCGTAGTAAAGATGGAAGTCATGTTCGTTCCAATGCGCTTCAAACCCATGAAGAAGGTTGATGTGGGAAACACGGTTCCAACTATTGCCAATGCAACGATGATGAGCCATCCTTTGGCGGTGTCTGGGTAATCGGCGGTCATGCCACCTGGTGAAACCAGCGCAAATAAATTAAAACCGAGAGCAGCACCAATGTTGACGAACGTAACTCCTGTAAACATGTCGGTGTGCTTAAGCGAACGAGAACAGCCGAGCGCATAAAACACGTAAGCGAGTGAGGAGATAAGCACGAGCACAACTGATCGCGTGCTCCCTCCACCTATTTCTCCAGCAGTAATTCCCACGCCAACCATGGTGAAGATCAACGCATACACGATGCTCTTTGAGGGTTTCTTTTTGTATATCAACCATGAAGCGAGCACCACCATGACGGGGTTGCAGTAGAAAATGACGATGGCAAGGCTGGTGTCAATATCGCGAATCGCCGTGAAGTAGGTGAGAGCGCAAATGGTAATGCCAACAAAACCGAGGGACAGTAAATCAGGTAGCAATTGCCTGCGCGGCCATGGAGTGTTGCGCACAAATATCAGGCGCAATACCACCATCAGAAGTGCAGACATGGCGAAGCGCGAGGACAGCATGCCGAGGGCATTTGCCCCTTCGTCGTAGGTGCTTTTTGCCATAAACGGAACCATGGCAAAACAAGCGCTGGCAAACACTATGAGAAATGCCCCAAGCGCCTTTTGATTTCTCACCACGCTCCGAATCTAGTGCTCAAGCTGTGTTTGGTTACTCTTAGTTCAAGGGGGAAACATGACAAACGAATTGTGGCGAAAAAGTGCTCTCGACCTTGCGGAAGGCATTCGCAGTAAACAGTTCTCCAGCAGGGAAGTAGTTGACGCGCATCTCGACCGTATCGACGAAGTTAACCCCAAGATCAACGCCGTCATTCGAGTGCTTGGAGATGAGGCGCGAGCGGCAGCAGATGCCGCTGATACAGCACGTGCACAAGGTGGTCCAATCGGTCCACTTCACGGCGTTCCCTACACCGTGAAGATCAATATCGATGTCGCGGGTCAGGCAACCACGCAAGGCATTCCTGCACTTGCCGAAGCCATTCCAGCCATTGATGCCCCGACCATTGAGCGGATGAAGGCATCCGGTGCAATCATGATCGGCCGTACCAACATGCCCGACTTAGGTCTACGCGTGCACACTGACAGCACTTTGTACGGGCGCACAAAGAATCCGTGGAAATCAGATCGCACCACCGGTGGTTCGAGTGGCGGTGAGGGTGCTGCACTTGCCACTGGAATGTCGCCACTTGGTCTTGGTAACGACATCGGTGGTTCGCTCCGTAATCCAGCGCATTGCAACGGCATCGCTTCCATCATGCCCACTAAAGGTGTCGTTCCCGATGCACAGATGTTTCCAATTGAAGACTTCGGTCTCAGTTCGCAACTCATGCTTGGTCAGGGAGTCATGGCACGACGCATAGCTGATGTTCGTGCTGGACTGCGAGTAGTAGCTGGTGCTCACGCACGCGACCCGATCAGCGTTCCTGTAGTGCTCGATGAATTTCCTGCTGCAAAGAAAACTCGCATTGCGGTTATGACAAACCCTCTGGGTGGAACCACACATCCTGGTATTGAAGCTGCAGTTCGCAATGCAGCCGATGCGTTGTCAAATGCTGGGCATGACGTGGTGGAAACAACGCCTCCAGATTTTGAACTTGCATGTTTGCTGTGGTCAATTCAGATGAATGGTGAACTCACGTTGCAACTCGATCTGCTGAACATGGTGATGGGAGAGGGTGGAAGACGCTTTCTGGAACTCACACGAGATGGAATGACGTCGGTCGATTTCGCGGCATGGGCAAATGCGCAAACACAGCGCAATGGTGTGGCGCGACGCTGGTCGTTGTGGTTTCAGGAGAACCCTGTGCTGGTGTGTCCAACCTGGACGGAGCCACCGTTTGTTTATGACAACGACATTCAAAGCGTTGAAAGTGCGATGGGAACATTGCAACAACTACGCGCTGTGCTGCCAGCAAACCTGCTGGGACTTCCTGCAGTGGTGGTGCCGGGCGGAATGGCCGACTCGCTTCCAGTGGGTGTCCAAGTGATCGGGTCTCGCTTCACCGATCTGCACTGCCTGGCAATCGCCGAGCAGATCGAATCGGCGTGTGGTTTAAGCACGCCGATCGATCCGATCGACTGAATTATTAATTAGTTCGTCAGATTACGACGACGTTTTGTGCTTCCTCACCCTTGCGACCAGGTGCAACGTCGAATTCAACGGCTTGACCTTCGAACAAAGACTTGTAGCCTTCGCCCTTGATGTTCGAGAAGTGAACGAAAACATCGTCTCCACCCTCGCGTGAAATAAAGCCGTAGCCCTTCTCTGCATTAAAGAATTTGACGGTACCGCGCATAACTTTTCTCTTTTCGTGAAATGAGGAAGAGCCCTTGTGGCTAATCCGACTTCTAGGTTATGACACATTGTGCCTAAACACACTTCATGCCGTCAACTATTTGCCGGCTAGCGCAGCCACCACTGGCGCAAACGCCTCTACGTCTTCACCACCAACGATTACATAGGAAAAGCCCCACCGTTCACGGCGAGCAAGCAGGTCATCGATCAGTTTGCTTGGTGGTCCCATTAACGCGAATGGGGTGTTGGCAACCATGGACTCCTCGACGCTCATTCCCTTTGCCAGCCTGCTGATCGCACCTTGCGCATCGTCGGTGACATTCACCAGGAATGCTCGAATGTTCATTTCAATGTCATTGATGCGGTCACCCGAAGCTTCGCGCACAATGTCTACCTTCGCGTCAACGGCTTCTGCCGTCATGGTGGAGATGGCCTCTGGCCCAACAGCACCAGCACTCATGGTGGCGTTAATGCCCACAATGTCGGCGACCTTTGCTGCATAGGTGAGTACGCGCTTACCGCCACCGCCAATCAGGATTGGTGGACATGATCCCTGTACTGGTTTTGGCATGCCGTTGTAGTTGGTAATCGTGTAGTGCTTGCCCGTGTAGGAAAACGGTCCTGAAGCAAAGCATCCTTTCATGATGTCAATGCCTTCAATCATCTTGTCAATGCGAGTGCCAGCAGACTCGTATGGAATGCCTGACTGTTCGTAGTCAGTCATCATCCAGCCTGCGCCAATACCTAAGTCGAGTCGACCATCGCTTAACACATCGAGCGTTGCCATTTCTTTTGCAAATACCACCGGGTGCTTGTAGTCGTTATCCCACACCAATGCGCCAATGCGAAGAGTTGAGGTTGCCATAGCTGCGGCGGTGAGTGCAGGAAGCGGAGCAAGTTGATCGGTGAAATGATCGGGCATGGTGAGTGCCCCATAACCAAGCGATTCGGTCTTTCTTGCGAGTTCCACCCATTCTTTGCCGGTTGGCGTGCT
Source organism: Ilumatobacteraceae bacterium (assembly GCA_023263465.1). Classification (GTDB taxonomy): domain Bacteria; phylum Actinomycetota; class Acidimicrobiia; order Acidimicrobiales; family Ilumatobacteraceae; genus UBA3006. The sequence continues at coordinate 10,698 of JALQWV010000194.1, read as the reverse complement.
GCTGGCTTGGATTCCAAAGCGAAATGGGCGAATGGGGAACTGGCGGGAAGATGACATGTAGGCAGATTAGTGTTTAAGGCGACGTGAATCCCCACTTGAGGTTGAGTATCCGCCTGTTGATCACCATGCTCGCCGGAGCACTTGCGATCACAGCAATCGTGACAGCCATGGCTCCACAGGCCTGGGGGATCCTGAACGCGCACAGCGAGAAGCCTGTTGCACTGTCGCAGTTTTCAGGGTTGGCTCAGCGCAGTGTTTTGCTTGACGTCAACGGCCAGCAGGTTGGTGTGTTTCAAGTAAAGAACACGCAGCAGACACCAATCTCGGCGGTTCCCGAGGCAGTGAGAAACGCATTTATCGCGGTTGAAGACTCGGTGTTTTTTGAGCATGACGGCGTGAACTTGCGAGCAGTTGGAAGAGCACTGTTGGCCAATTCGCAGGGTGGTGGCAGACAAGGTGCCTCAACCATCACTCAGCAAGTTATTAAGAATGAATTGTTGGGCGGAAAGATATCAGGAAGTCGATTGAAGCTTCTGCAAATTCGCGGGGCAGTGATGCTGGAGAAGCAATTGTCCAAAGATGAGATTCTTGAGCGGTACCTCAATACGGTGTTCTTCGGCAATAACGCATTCGGATTGCAGGCAGCAGCCGAGGTGTACTTCGGTACTTCGGTGCAAGGTCTTTCACAAAACCAGGGAGCATTCCTCGCTGGCATGGTGCAGGCTCCCTCCACACGTGATCCATTTACAAAGCCAGACGCATCTCGTTACCGATACAAGCAGGTACTTAATCGTTTAGTTGAAGTTGAACAGATGACTCCAGAACAGGCCACACTTGCGTGCAAGGGCTGGGAAAATCCTCGCATACGCACGGTTGAGGATGCGGATTGTCCAATTCCAGATAATCGGCGTGAGATTTCCCGTGCAACTGATACGGGACGCACCTATTTTTCTGAGGCGGTCCGTGATTATTTGTTAAACCGATCGGACGTTCTTGGCGCAACGTACGAAGAGCGCTATAAGAAATTGTTCTACGGCGGTCTCCGTATCTACACCACGCTTGACAAGGGTGCTCAAGCCGCAGCAGAAAAGGCAGCGCTTGAACAACTGCCAGAAAACTCCGCAAACATACAGGCGGCCGTGGTCACCATTGATAACGCAACCGGTGGTGTGCGAGCCATGGTTGGCGGTCGTGATTTCTTGGTAAGTGAAGTAAACGTTGCCATGCGCAGGCGTCAAACAGGTTCAAGTGTGAAGATGTTTATTCTCGCGGCTGCAATGGAAGCCGGACTGTTGCCAGACGATGTCATTGACGGAACGCTTCCATGCACTCTGCCAAACCCAGGAAACGACGAAGAACCGACGTTCCTTATTTCCAACGGTGTCAGTCAACCAGTATCAAACTTGCGCACGATGACTGCATTGTCGATCAACTGCGCGTACGCACGTCTTGCGCAAGTGGTAGGTCTCGACAAAGTTGTTGCACTGATGTACGGAATGATGAGTTCGGACTTCTTGCCAAAGCCTGAATGGGGAACCGAAGCAGAGCGTTTGAATCTCATCAAGCCGTACGCATCGCTCTCCACTGGCGCAAACGAACTCAGTCCACTCGACATGGCATCGGGTGCTCAAACCATTGCCAATGAGGGCTTGCACATGGAACCATATTTTGTTGAGCGAATCGAAGACTCAACTGGAGTTATTTATGAACACCAATTGGTATCAGATCAAGCGTTATCGCAAGCATCATCGTTGCGTGCTGTCGACACTCTGAAGGGTGTGCTCAAGTTTGGTACTGCGCGTCGTACTCAGTTAGATGGCGGTAGGCCCGCTGCAGGTAAAACGGGGACTCAAGACGACAACACCAATGCGTGGTTTGTCGGATTTACACGGCAAATGACTACTGCGGTGTGGGTGGGCGATCCGCGTGCGTATACGCCGATGGTTAATATTCCCGAATTTGTGAAGGCCGATGGTTACTCGCGCATTCAAGGCGCGATGTATCCCGCACGTATTTGGAAGCAAATGATGGATGAGGCTCATGGAGATATTCCGATTGATGAAAACTCAGATTGGTCGGCGCCTCCAGCAGCAGAACCAACCGAAGCTCGACCAGATCTGTCGCCACAACGTATTTACTTGCCAGGCAATGAGTGTTTGGCGCAAGTAGTTTCTGGCACTATTCCGGCCCCAACGACAGCGCCGGCAAAGGGCAAGAATACGACTACGGTTCCTGTTGTGCCGAACAACACCGTCGTGGTGAACCTCGTGGATCCGCCAGCACTGCCAGTTGTCACTACGTCGAGTACAACCACGACAACAACGACCACTATCCCTGGCGCTGTTTCATCAAGCGTGCCGCCAAGTAAGCAGTACATCAAGGATCGTTATCCAGTCGGACCAGTTAACACGGTTCCCATTGGCGCCTACTGGGTGTACAACTGCACCGAAGGTCTGCCCCCTTCAGCTGTTACGACTGTTGCGGGCTAATCATGACTGTGTTGTCAGATCTCCTCGTAGTTCAGACAACAGACATTGCGATTTCACAAGCGAAGCATCGTCTAAGCCATTTACAGGAAAGCATTGACCGTGATGCTGCAAAGAATGCACTCGCGGAGATTGATGCACAGATTGCCGGTTTCGATGCCGAGATCCTTGCAGCTAATGAGGAAATTTCAAAAATTGATCGATTGTCACACGAACATGATGACAAATTGATCAAGCTAAATAAGCAGTTGAAGACGGTTATCGCACCGCGAGAAGCCGAGGCGTTACAGCGCGAGATTGCAATGGTGACAACCGAGCGAAGCGCACTTGATGATCGTGAGCTTGAACTCATGGCTGTTGTTGAAGATGCAGAACGAAAAAGGAGTGCACTCGTACCGGTGCAAGCAAGTGCAAAGAGTGTTTTGGCATCCGCAATTATGGCACTGAGTTCGGCAAAACAAAGAATTGACGCCGAGATTGCTCTGCTCGTAGAACAGCGAAGTGCTCAGGCGCTAGTGGTTTCTCAAGCAGTGTTGGCTACCTATGAGGCAAAGCGCAAACATCGGCCTGACGGAGCCGTATGTCGCCTAACGGGGCCCACGTGCGGATCATGCCACCTCGACATCTCACAAGGTGAAATCAATTCAATGCGCGCAATGCCAATCGACGAGTTTCCTGAATGCCCGCATTGCGGCAGCTTTATCGTATTTTAGGTTGTCATGATCTTGTGGTTCATCGGTACATCCATTGCAACCATTTGGTTCGTATTCCACGATAAACAATTTGCGTACCGACTAGTTGTTGCAGGTGCGCTTGCTCCCGATGCAATTGAAATATTTCTCGGTCATGCGGGACCGCTCCACAGTCTGGTCACCATGGTGGCAATCATGGTTGTCGTCATGTTGGTTACGTATGGGCGCAAGAAGTCCCGGAGCGAAATGCTCGCGGTCGTCATTGGTATGTTTCTTCACCTGGTGTTTGATGGCGCGTTTACGAATACCAAGATGTTTTGGTGGCCAATTTCAGGGTTGCAGTTTGGTGATTACTCATTACCAGTGTTTGATCGTGGGCTCGTCAACATCCCACTGGAAATTATCGGAGCACTACTCATCTTGTGGACTCGTAGGCAAATACAGGAAAGTACGTAATCAAAAAGTGACGGTGAGTTGGTCTGTAAGCGGGGTTCTGTAATCGATGATCATCCCTCTATGCAACCTACCCGTGGGTTGTTTGTTGTAAACAACAAACGAACGGACAGCTCATGCCCACTGCATGGTCTTGCTTCGAATGGTGGCCCCAAGCCACGTAAGTTGCCTTACGTGCTGGTGCGCTCTTACCGCACCGTTTCACCCTTACCTGTTTCACAATCTTGCGACTGCGCTCATCGGCGGTTTGTTCTCTGTTGAACCTTGCGTCAAGTTGCCCCGACCCGACTCTCGCCGGCACTCTGTCCTGTGAAGCCCCGACTTTCCTCAGATAATGGTGCAAGCACCCTTACCCGCGATCATCCGACCTACTCACCGTCGAGGTAAGTGTACGGGTGAGTTACTAGCAGTCGACGAAGTCGTAGATCAGGCCATTAAGGCTTGGTGTTTCAAGCGACAATGACGTTTTAACGCCATCTGCAGTAGGTGTGCCAACTTGCAACAGAACGGTGGAGAGGGAACCATAAGCGGAAGGTACCGATGCAATGTTCGGCTTGCCTGTGGCTTCATTGGTTGTTGGACCAACGGATGCGTATCCACTGTTGAGAACCTGCGCCAATACAACAGCGTGTCGCGCTTCATCTTGAGCAATGCGAATTGCATCTGCACGAAGACTTGGCGCTGTCAGCGAAGCAACAACTCCCTGGTAGGTCTGCGTTGCGAGGTTTTCCAAAGCGTGAGCGAGTGCGACACCGTCCTTGCTGGTGTCTGGATTGTCCTTGGCGGTAATCAACGCAATCGCAGGCTGAATGTAGAGCGTGTCAATTCGAGCATTTGCACAGGTGTGGGCTTTGCCTCCCGAAGCCACAACTAATTGGTTCACTGCATCGGCATGCGCTTGGTGATCGTCGCGGAATCGTTTTACTGCATCTGTCAACTTCGCGTAATCGCCAGTGAGGAGACCGCCTTCAAGAACTGAATTGTAAGCATCAATTGCGTTGTACTCAAGTGATGCTGCCGTGCGTAGAAGTACTACGTCGGTGACAATTCCCTCTGGGAGAGCGGTGGTTGGCGTTATTACACCTTCACTCAAAATATTTGAACTCTCGACTACACCAGATTGCTTTCCGCATGCTGCAAGAAACGCTGCACCGAACACAGAAAGCCCTCCAACACGGAGTGCATCACGACGTGAAATGTTGTTCATGGTGCCACCGTTGTTTCTGTCGATGCTTCAGGTGCTTGAGCAATTTTTGGTGCAAGTGAGTTAGCGCTTGAATTTAGAGCAGAGGTCAGGCTGAGAGCAGGAAGCGTTCCGAATACTGCAGCCATACGTGCTTCGACCGTGATAATTGAAGCAAGAATTCGTGCTCCATCTGTACCGAGCAATTGACCGAGAATGTCGGTATTCGTCGCAGCAACGGTATTTTCCAGCGATTGCAGTGCCGCGTATGCCGACTGGGCTGAAGCAAGTTGACCAACATGAGTTGCGTACAAAGCATCGTTGCGCTTATTTGTTGCAACCTTGCCTATGAGACCATTCATGGCCTGCGCATAGGTGTTGTGGTGCTCGCCAAACATGGTCAGCATTGCAAGTTCGTCATCTGAGTACTTGGCAGATTCAAGAGCCTTCTTGTAGAGGTCGCGTGCGGCTAGTTCAACACCTTGTGTAAACAACAACAGTTGCTTGTCGGCTTCTGTTGGTTGTGCTGGTGGCGTGCTGCGCGGTAAGCGTGCTTGCGCGGTGGTCACGTGATTGGTCCTTTCCAAGTACTGGCAAATTCTGCCCTAATGGGGCGCTAACAATCTAGAAGTCAAGAGCCGATAACTCGGGTATCCAACCCGACGCTCGATTCACTGCCTCGTTCCATTGTGCGCGGTCCAAAGCCCTAGTTGGCGCCACAACTACGGCTGGGGCCCACGTACTCACCGCATCCGACAGGGAATTCCAGGTTCCCACCGCCACCCCCGCGAGAAACGCGGCTCCAAGCGTGGTTGCTTCGGTGACGGGAGACACTTCGACGGTGCGCTGAGATGCATTGGCGAGCGCTTGAACGAATGTGGGGTTCTTGCTCATTCCGCCGTCGATGCGCACCGATGAGGTGGTGAGCCCCGAATCGGTTTCGGCGGCCTCGATCAGATCAGTTCCGCGATGTGCGATTCCTTCAAGAACAGATCGAACGACGTGACTGCGAGAAGTTCCACGAGTAATGCCAAACAACGAACCGCGTGCACCGTAGTCCCAACGTGGTGTGCCAAGACCAAGCAGTGCTGGAACATATACAACACCTTCCGTTGTTTCACATTGTGAAGCGACGTCATGGCTTTGCTCTGGTGTGTCAATGAGTTGCATGTCGTTGCACAGCCAGTCAATGTTTGTTCCGGCCGACAACATAATTGCCTCTGCGCCCCAATTCATAGATTGTGCATCGCTATAGGCAATGATTGGAAACGTTCCACCTGTGCTGCGCTGTGCAGAAGTTGGAGCGGTGGAGCCAGTGAAAATATCAAGCATGCCACCCGTGCCGAACGTAATTTTTGTTTTACCGGGTTCAATGCAGCCTTGACCAATGAGTGATCCCTGCTGATCTCCGATCAAGCTTGCAATTGGTGGTGCACCGTCGAGTGCTGTTGCGTTGCCAATGACGCCACTCGACGTCACAACGGTTGGCAACATTGATTCGTCAATGCCCATGAGCGACAATGACCGTTGCGACCACGTCTGAGTAAGTGGATCGAGTAATCCCGTTACTGCCGCATTGGAATGATCGGTCACGTGAAGGGTGCCGTTCGACAACACAGAAGCAATCCAGGTGTCAACAGTGCCTATTCGAATGATGGCGCCGGCAGGTATCGGGTAGTTCTTCAACATCCACGAGGCCTTCGTTGCGGTTTGGTTTGGCGCAAGTGTCAGATTGTGTTCAATTTTCGCCGTGATGCATTCGCCGACTGTGCGCAAGTCCTGCCAGGAAAGCGAAGGGCCGATTGGCAAACCTGTGTTGGCGTCCCACACCACGGTCGATGCACGTTGTGTTGTGATCCCAACCGCATCAACCTTGCCGGCTGTAGCCAGTGCTTTGCGAGCAACTCGCAACACGGCATCGCGCATGGCAAGTGCATCAAACTCCACCAAACCCGCAAATGGGGAAGTGGGTGAGCACAATTCATAGTTCAAGTGCGCAACGGTTCCATCGTTGCGCACGACTGCTGCGCGAAGACCAGTAGTGCCGACATCAATAACGAGGACACTCATGGCCAGACCGGCTTGCTGTTGTTACGTCGTGACGTGAGACCAATCTTTCCTGGGTTCAACAGATCCTTCGGATCCAGCGTGTTCTTTAGCCCCTGAAGTAGTTGCATCGCATTGCCAAGAGATTCCTGCATGAAGCGAGCGCGGTTAATGCCAATGCCATGGTGGTGAGAAACACTCGCTCCTAGTTTGATCGCCTCGCGTTGACCCGCGTTCCACATGGCGATGTAGTGATCCTCAATAGCCTCGGTTTTGTCACCTGCAAAGGTGAAGTACAAACATGCGCCATCGAGATAACTGTGGGATAGGTGGCATGACGCGGAGCGTGCTCCCGGCGCAGACATGAATGCGGAACGAACTCCATGAAAGATGGATTCCAGTTTTGACCACGGCGCTGATACTTCCATGGTGTCCACGATGTATCCCTTGCGAGTGAGTGCTTGCAGACCACTGGTGTCGTTTCGATGATGCAGCCATTTTTCAACCAGCTCAATGTCGCCAACTTTTCCGCGATTTCGAATTGCCGACTCGCGCACGATGTCAAGCGTTGCTTTCACCAAGCGCTCGTCGCCCTCGTCAAGAACGAGCAAGGTGCATTGCGTTCCATCACGTCCATGCGAACGCTTGCTTTCAATTTCGTCGTACAACCGCAGCACCGCTGGTGTGGCGCCGTTACGCACCGAATCGCGACAAGCATTGACACCATCAATGAAGGATGGAAAGACATACGAAGCGCGCGCTTGGAAATGCGCAACGGGGTGAGCACGTAGCCACACCTTGGTAATGACGCCAAGCGTCCCTTCACTGCCAACGAACAGCGAAGTGAGATCAGGTCCAATTGCTGCAGCAGGTGCGCCACCAGTGCGCACCACATCGCCATTGGCAAGCACAACTTCTAGACCAACCACCATGTCTTCAATTTTTCCGTAGCGCGTTGAGTATTGACCAGCGCCCCTGCATGCAACCCAGCCACCAACTGTTGAAATGTCAAACGATTGCGGAAAATGACCGACGGTAAGTGCGTACTTTGATTGCAATTCGTTTTCGAAGTCTGGGCCAAATGTTCCAGGCAGAACCTCAACAATTCCTGAAACCTGATCTACCGAAACGATTCCCTGCATTGCAGTGACATCCAGAACAACTCCGCCATACAGCGGAACGGCCGAGCCACACACGCCGCTTCTACCACCAGCAACGGTGAGGGGCAGATCGTAGGTATTGCATACGTGAACTATCGCCGCAACGTGATCGGTGGTATGCGGTGTGCACACAGCACCGGGTTTGCGGGGTGTTTTGCCTTGCAGTGCCCAGTGCATTGCAAGTGGCCACCAGTCGCGTCCGTGTTCTGCAAGAGATTGAGAATCACTAGTGGTTGTGCAAATCGTGCGTAACTCTTCCAATACTGCAGGAGAAAGTGTTGAGCCAGAAGAAAAGCGCTCAGAAATTTCGTCAGCGGCAACCGCGAACTCAATTGGTTCGGTTGGCTGGGTCATGCCAAAAGATTACGGACTACTGAACAGATGCCAAGAATTCGGCTTCGCTCACCCTTCCTGCTGCTTCTTCACGTGAACAGGAATCAACGAAACTGGCTACTTGGCGGTCGATCTCGGCAGAGTCCCACTGCAGTTCGGTCGCCATCAGTTCTGCCACTTTGCGAGCGCTGGCAAGGGTTGCACGGCGATTGATAATGCGTGCGCGAGTGCGACGCGACAAGACATCGTCAAGAGTGAGCGCCATTTCATAACGACAGGCAAAAACCGCTTCGGCGCGCACATAGGGAAGTCCAGTAATGAGCGGTTCGCCCAGTGATGGGTCTTGCGAAATCAGTTCCTTTACTGTGCTCAGTTCGCTACCAAAACGTTCTGCCAAGTGCGCATCTGCACCACTCAACATTGACGACTTAAACCCTTTAGCGCCTATGAGTTGCAAATTCTTTGTTTTGCATTTCTTTGCTTTGCCAGTGTGCTTCACCACTTCGTCAACTGTGTGTTCCGACATCTTGCGATACGTGGTGAGCTTGCCACCCATAATTGAAATGACGCCGGAAGGTGACACTTTCACTTTGTGCTTACGCGACAAGTCCGCAGTCTTGCCTTTTGCTGTTGAACCGTCTTCGTTGCGCACGAGCGGTCGAAGTCCAGACCAGACAGCTGTTACATCGTCAACGGTCACATTGGTGGTGATGGATTGATTAAGCGCTTCCAATACATAATCAATGTCTTCAGCACTGGTTTGTGATTCGTTGACACCACCAGCGAAATCTGTATCAGTGGTTCCAATGTAGGTGTACTGATATGTGCCGTCACCGTTTGAAATCCATGGCACGACAAACAAACTGCGCTTGTCTCGACGCACAGGAATCACAATTGCAATGTCGTTGCGCACCTTCTTCCAAGGAACCGTAATGTGAATTCCCTTTGCAGGCCGAATGCTGTGAGGGTTGTTCCCCTCATCGGCTTGCCGAACACTGTCTGCCCAAACTCCAGCAGCATTCACCACAGTGGTTGCGCGAATGGTGAATGGTTCACCATTTGTTGGCTGAACCAGTGCTCCGCGAGCCACGCCAGATTCATCATGCACAATCTTGGTCACTGCACATTGGTTTGCGATCGCCGCTCCGTATTGAACGGCAGTTCGAGCAACCGTGACACACAGGCGCGAGTCATCGGCCGCCGCGTCGTAATACAGGTAAGCACTTGCAAGTTTTTCAAATGGCATGGTGGGTAAGTGGTTGTGTGCAGCCTTGGCCTTCAATCGACGGTGGAACTTTCCGATACGCCATCCACCGGTGAGGTCATACATCCACAAAGCACTACCCAACGCGCGAGCAATCTTTCTTGACACCACACCATCTTTTGTGAGGATCGGAATCATGAATGGGAGCATCTGAACTAAATGAGGTGCGTTCTTTCGCAAACGCTGGCGCTCGTGCAATGCTTCGTAGACCAATCCGATTTCGCCTTGCTGCAGGTAACGCAGACCGCCGTGGATCAGCTTGCTGCTCTTTGAAGAGGTACCGGACGAAAAGTCATCCTTCTCGACGAGAGCGGTTCGAAGACCTCGCGATGCGGCATCTAGGGCCACACCGACCCCAGTGATACCCCCACCGATTACCAAGACGTCGAATTGCTCGCTTTTGAGGCGTTCAATATTGGCCTTACGGTCGAAATTCACGACGACAGCCTAAACGGCGTGTCCCTTGATTGAGCCATTTTGCGCCTCAATCGTCGTTTTTACAATTTGCAAAGATTTCTTGTTAGCACAAATTGCAAATTAGATCTACGGGGCTTTATTCTGCTCCGCATGCAATCACCCACAGCACTTGCTGCTCTCTATCGCAGCCACGGTCGCAAGGTCACTCCACAGCGTCAACTGTTGTTTCAGTTGATGCATGAAAACGATCAACATCCGACGGCCGAAGCGCTTTTCGCTGAAGCTTCGGCTCAGATGCCGGGTATTTCATTGCGCACCGTCTACCAGACGCTGAATGAATTGGCTGAGATGGGTGAGTTGCAATTCATTGATATTGGTGGTGGCCCAACTCGATTCGACCCGAATCTTGACGATCATCATCATGTGGTCTGCAGTGATTGCGGACACATTCGGGATGTGCAGGTCAGTGGAGCCGCAGCCCTACACCCATCGGGTGCTGAAGATTTCGTAATTAACGAAGTTGGCGTGGTGTTTCAGGGCGTGTGTTCATCATGCGAAAAAAGTCGCGCAAAGGCCGGAAAGTCTCCACTTAACAAAACTTTTACACACGTTTATCAAAATTAGAACCATGATTAGATCCTGGTTCTATCTTGCCGTGTTTATC